>JBFYXR010000465.1:0-9335 GCA_041310455.1 Desulfobacteraceae bacterium
GGGCTCCAGACCGCTGGCTATCCTTATGACTATGTTATTGTCCATGCCGGTCTCTACTGTCCTGGGTTTAAGCTTGCTGCCCTTTACAACATACACGGTCGGTTTTCCCCCGACACTCATAACCGCCTGCACCGGGATATATGTGGCCTTTTCATACTGGTCGATGACCACCTCTGCAGTACAGCTCATACCTGAGCGAAGCAGATCCATATCCCCGCCGTTCTCCATGGCAATGGTTGTATCATAGACCTTGAGATCCGGATTCATAAATGCGTTCTGTGCATTAACCACGTTTGAAACATATGTCACCTTGCCGGTATATACCACGTTCGGTATGGTATCCACTGTAATCAGGACTGGCAGGCCTATCTTCACCTTGTCGATGCTGGACTCCGGTACGCTGATCGAAACGGTAAAACCCTTTGTTGTAGGCAGGTGTATCAGGTCCTGGCGTTCCTTGACGCTGTTTCCCAGCTTAAGGGGCTCTGTCTGTCCGCCGAACCTGCTGCGGCTCTGTTCCGCGCTTGTGGCATATATAATAGTGCCGTCTGCAGGGGCGTATATCTTGGTGGCCGCAAGCTGATTTTCAATCTTCTTGAGCTTAGCCACCTGACGTTCATATTCCGCCTGCTTGGCAGCCTTATTTGCCTCTGCCTGCGCCACATTCGCCTTTGCCTTGCGGGTTGTACGCTCAAGGGCCGCCTTGGCCTGGGTCACATCGCTCTCGAGCTTTGCAAGCTGTCTCTTATTGGTATAATTCACCAGCAGGTCCTTGGCTGCCTTTTTCAGCTCCACGGACAGCTGCTTCTGGGTATAGGAAAGGGTGTCCTTCTCAAGCTCTGACTGGGAGAGATACCCCTCTTCGTAAAGCTTCTTTGACCAGTCAAGGGTATCCTTCGCCTGGGCCACCTCTTCTTCAGCAACGGTAATATTGGACTCTGATTCCTTCAGCTGGTCGGGATATTCCCCCTCAATATACTTTTTAAGGTCAAGCTGGGCAAACTCATAGGCAAGCTTTGCCGACTCGATATCGCTCTGTGCCTGATTCTTTGAGACCTCATAATTTTCGTTCGCATCGATCCTCGATGCATCAGCATTCTGAACAGATATCTCCTGATCAACCTTTTTGTCGGACAGGGTGCTCGAGTCCAGTTCCATCATCAGGTCGCCTTTTTTTACCTTGGTTCCTTCTTCCACAATGGACACAATCGTGGTCGAGCCCTCGACCTCATTTTTCACAATCACCTTTTCTGCCGGCTGTATTGTCCCTGTCTCTGTAATGCTTATCTTTAGAGGACCCTGCTTGGCCGTATAGGTCGGGATGCTGCTCTGGGCATCTTCGCCCGAAAAAAGAGACATGACGCCCCACAACACAAAAACAAGGACCGCAATCCCGGCAACGGATACCGCCGGTCTTTTTTTGATAATCTCCTGTAATTTTCCGAACAATTTACTGTAATTTAACATTGTTATCCTCCTCGGATTCATATTCTACCAATAATCCTGTATCGTCTATTTTCAAAATCCCTGCATCCCGCTGAAATTGAAGTTCGGCCATGCGATAATTAATTACCGCCGATGTCAGGGAGTTCCTTGCAGTAAGCAGGGAAGACTGCGCCTCCAACAGGTCGCGCAATGTCGATCTGCCCGCCTCAAAGAACATGTTCGCGCTCTTTAATCCTGTCTCCGCCGAGGAAACTGCCTGGGTCTGTATCCTCAGCCCTTCACGGGCCTCGGACATTGTCCTCAGGGTCTGGCGGACGGAAAGCTTTATATTGTCCTCCAGAGTCTGATAATCCCTGACGGCCTTTTCCAGCGAAATATAGCTGCTCCTGTAGGCGTTACGCTCTGATGTGCGATCAAAGGGCAGATCAAGCGTCAGCAGCCCTGTGTAAATGCCGCTGTTCTTTTTAAAGGTGTCTTCCTCGTCGCCGGAGAAGCTTGCCGATCCCAGAAGCGTAAGTTCCGCTCCAAGTGCATCGGCCTTGATGACAACCGCCCTCTGTGCGTCATAGACCTTTCCTTCCTTGACCTTCAGGTCCAGGCGGTTCTCAAGGGCAAGGTCTATAGCCCTGGTCTCATCCATCTCCAGCGGTCCGGCATTTTCCTTGCCTGGTTCAACAAGATTTTCGGATGTGGATCCATCAGGTACGGCCCTCGTTACAATCTCTGAAGCGCGTTTATTAAGGCTTTCAAGATCAGACCTGTCCAGTTCCAAATTCGCGTCTGTCGGAAGCCCTATCATTATCTTGAAGTTGTCGAGCTGGTTTTTATATTGCCCCTTGGCGCTAATCCACCTGTTGCGGGAATTCAGTTCCTGCTGAAGCGTCTGGTTAACCTCTACAACGGTCGCGCGCCCTGCCTCTGCCAGCCTGTTTGTCCTGTTATAGGATGTTATGCTGTTTTTATAGTTCTCAGTGGCATTATCAATCTGATCCATCTGGGAGATCACGTTCATATAATTCTGCACTATCTGTACGGCAAAGGTGTTTTTATACCTTTCAAATTCATACAGGGCATATACAAGATCACGCTCGGCCTGGGTCAAAGATTCTGAGGCTACATATTTTCCTGAGCCTCGCAGCAGAGGAATTGATATGGAGGCATCCCCTTTAAATGTCTTTGATGTAAGGCCCTCAGTAAGCAGATTTACTATATCAACGCCGACCGATGTAACGATCTTTGTGCCGTTTTTAAGTTTCTTGCTTACAGACAATGAACCATTGCCTGTGTCCGATCTCTCTGTTGCATCGGTATTTGTATTTGTTTTTTCCGTTATCTTGTATTGTGCATCATTCCCGATGGTGAAGCCATACTCATGTCTCCTGAGGTTCAGGTCCAGTGCCTTTTGAAAGACGCTTTCCTTCTGGCTCTGGTATTCCGAGCTGTTCATGGCTGCTATCTGAAGGGCCTGCACTAACGATAGCTTAAGGGCTTTTCCCTGTTCCAGCGTTATATCATCTCCCTGGGACGTTTTGTTCTCACTGGGGTAATTCTTTTCCGGCCAGTGCGATATCTTTTCAAGTTTGTCTGTCCCGAGAGAGGCGTTGCCGGAGTATTGCAGGTCCTGTTCAATCATGAGACGGCGCCTCAGTGTGTCGCTGGGGCGTTCAATGTCTATGCCCGTGGCCTTTCCGAAAAGTTGTTCCTGCTTTTCCTTGATAATAGAATCAGCTACCTTGTCCGCGCTCTTCCTGTAATGGGATGCGGTACAGCCTGTGCCGACTAAAAGGGTCGATAACAGCGCTATAATGAACAACCTGCATATGACCGTCCATTTATCAACTCTATCAGACCTCTGGTGCGGTGCCCCTTTAATCGTCATTATATGGGTCTCCGTCATTCGTTGCCTCCTAACTATTGCAAATTTAATTACCGTATTGCTATAAATTAATTAAAATATCGATATTAGACTTATTAATAAAAAACCTGTTATTTAACGGGGTTCAATAATCCCTTTTTACACCGGGATTCTTTTCCTCCTTATTGTCGGCAGAAGTTTGAAAAAGTTACACCTTTTTTTCAAAAAGCCAATAAAATTAACTATCTCCACAAATTTTTCATAATTTAAGCCCTGTGAAATCATGCATTAAATCGGATTGTGATAATAGTAAGGATATAGATATCATCCATATAAATAAAGGATTCCCAGGACCGCTTGCCACAGGATATCGGGATGGATACAGGACAAACCCTGCCAAACGGGAGGAACGGTTACGTCAAGGGGGATTGCAGGCAGCCGGACGGCCGCATGTATGGACAGACAGGGGAAGGGCGCTCGGGGTTATAGTCACTGGCTATTTATCATTACCTATACCTGGCATACTGGAAAAAAGGCAATCTCTCACACAAACCGGTTTTACCGTATATTTTCCCGGCATAAAAATCTAATGCAGCAACTTTTATTTCAATCATGATGACCTGATAATGTCCTTTTCTCTCGCCAGATTGATTATGAACCTTATGAAATATATATAAAGAAAAAGACATAACACGATGGAAAAACCCCCGGCCAGAATCGGTATAAGAAAGCCCTCCTGATCCGAATGGCTGAGGCCGAATCTAATAGATACAATTGAAATAAGAATTATAAACGATACTGCCAGCCCCAGCAGAAAAACCATAAACCAGAGAAAAATCTTTTTTACAGGAAAGGGATCCCTGCGGAACATTACATTGCATCCTTAATCTTTTCTGTTAAGAAGCTAATGTGTTTTTTTACTGTATTATCTGTCTTTGCTTTCTTTTCAATAATCTCAGACGAATAAATGATCGTAGAATGGTTCCGATTGATCGACTTGCCGATATCCTCCAGCGTAGCATCGGTAAAATTACGGCAGAGATAAACAAACAGATTACGCGGGTAGGCGTGTATCTTCTTCCTGGATTTCGATTGAAGCATTGCCGGATCAACCTTGAAATAATGACATATAACCCTCTTAATGCCTTCAAGTGACAGATTATTCTGGTCATTGACCTGGCAATTAATTACTTCCTTGGCAAGAGACATGTCTATGCTGGCATTCATCAATTCCGATTTGGCCCTCAGGCATCTTATAGTGCTTTCAATCTGCCTGACATCCCTTGTGAGATGTTTCGCAAAAAGGTGTATAATATCCTCTGAAAGACAGACATTATTCTCGGAGGATTTTTTTTCAATTATCTTGACCCTTGTATCATAGTCCGGTTTTTCCAGTGTCGAAATCACACCGGAAACCAGCCTTGAGGAAAGCTCCTTTGTCATATTGGGCATGTCCTTGGGCAAAAGCGAGCTTGTGAAAATAATCTTTTTCCTGTCATTCACCAATGCGTCAAGGGTATAGCCAAGTTCCGCCTGGGTCTTTTCCTTGCCGCTCAAAAAATGCACCTCTTCAAGGAGAAGGACGTCACAGGATCGGCGATATTTCTCCTTGAATTCATCCGTACGTTTATTCTTAAGTGCAAAAATCATCTCATTAACAAAATCTTCAGCGGTTATATAATAGGCCCTTGCATCGGGATTTTGTTCGAGTATAGCCTGCCCGACAGCATGGGACAGGTGGCTCTTCCCCAGACCGGTATTCGAAAGAAGGAAAAGAGAGTCATACTTCCACTTTGAATCGCTGGCGAGCGCCTTTGATGCGGAATAGGCGAATTCATTGCATTTGCCCACCACAAACCTGTCAAAGGTAAAATCCCTGTTAAACCTCCTCCTGCCGTTTGTCCTGCCGGCCGGTATATTTGGAAGAGACAACTGTTTGGAAGGCTTAAAAAGGTCTGGGACCTGTTCCTTTTTTTCCGGGGTTTGCACCTTGAGAAGCACCTTGCAGCTGCTCCTGCCGGTATCATTGAGCCTTTTTTCCATTAAATCCTTATAATTTTCAGACACCCAGTTCAGCGAGAACTTGTTCGGACATCCAAGGACAAGATAGTCGTCCCTTTCCTCCAGGGGAGTAAGGGGATTTATCCACAGCGAAAAACTGTTTTCAGACAGTTTTTCTTTTATATGGTTCTTAACATCTTGCCACATCAGGCTCATGATCAGCTCCATCTATGTAACTAGTAACTTCTAAATCCGTTAAAAACTATGCGTCATTTTTTTAGGGCATTTATCTATGAAACTGCGTCCGGTGTCAAAAGGGATTGATATAGGGGACAACTTAGGTAGGCATGATTTTTTAACAAGATTTAACCTGTTGTAATATTGGATAAATTATTGATCGGAATCCTAACGCACGGTTTAAATGGATATTTTTCAAGATCAGAAATTATCTTTTAATTCAAAAACTTCCCGGGAAAGAAGCTATCGTGTAATATTATACTAACATTTTTCATTCTCATGAATGCTCATGTTTTTGCGGAAATTCTGCTATTTTCAATTTTATTATCAAATTTTTCACACATTTGTTCTCTATAATGAACAATGATAAGGGTGTTGCTTTTATTTGCCTAAAAATTTGAAGAAAAAAATTATTGTCATTGTATTTCAACGAAGTTTTGAGTAATAGATATCCATAAAACATTATCGACTGAATATAGTTGAAGATGCTTATGTTGTCTATTTTTATTAATATATATTTTTAATATATTTAAATGAACTGACACAGGTCGACATGTCTAAAAAGAATATCGCTATAATCTCCGGCGGCTGGTCAAGGGAGAGAGAGATTTCTATCAAGAGCGGCATGGCTGTTAATAAGGCGCTGGATAAGGCAAAATACAATGTAACGGTCTATGATCCGCGCGAAGGCCTGGATTTGTTAATAAAAAGCCGTCAAGCAATTGATATGGCTTTTATACTTCTCCATGGCAGGTTTGGCGAGGATGGATGTATCCAGGGCTTCTTAAACCTTCTGAATATCCCTTTTGTTGGCTCCGGCGTAACTGCCAGCGCTATGGCATCAAATAAAAGAATAGCAAAGGATATGTATAAATTCGCCGGATTGAATATTATTAAAGATGTAACCTTGAAAAGGGGCAGCGGGTTTTCTGTTAAGCAAATAATTGATATTCTTGGAGAAAAGACCATCGTCAAACCCTTATCCGAAGGTTCGAGTTTTGGTATTTCAGTATGCAACAACCTGGAAGAACTTCAAGCGGGCATTAAAAGCACTTTTCAATTTGAAAACGAGATCATGATAGAAGAATTTATAAACGGCAGGGAGGTTACATGCTGCGTCCTTGGAAACGATACACTGGAAACCTTGCCCATCGTGGAGATAATCCCTAACAATGGATATAAGTTTTTCAATTATGAAGCAAAATATACAAAGGGCGCTTCAAAGGAGGTCTGCCCTGCAGATTTGCCCGCCGATATTGCAGACAAAGTTATTCAATGCGCAAAAACCGCTCACCGTGCACTTCGATGCAGCGCCTGGAGCAGAACAGATATGATTATCCGTGAAAAGGAATTGTTCATTTTAGAAACAAACACTATTCCCGGGATGACAGAAACCAGCCTTGTCCCCCTTGCTTCCATGGCAGCAGGCATGTCAATGACACAACTTCTAGATAAATTGATAGACATGTCTCTTGAGAATCCGGCTTTATTATAAAGTCTCAACCACATTAAATTTTCCCTGAAAACATACCTTATCATTACAGCCGTATCAGCAGAGACAAGACCTTCTTCCCGGCATTGTTTCACGTGGAACAATATTATTACGGTAAAAATAATCAAACCGGAGACAGCGTTCCACGTGGAACATCTTGAAAAATGAAGCCCTCTCCGCAAGCGGCGAGGTATCAAGCCGGATACCGCAGAAGCCTGCCCGCCTCCGCCCTTTGAGCTTGGGCGAGTCTCGCCCAGGCATTCACCCCTGTGCAAGATTTCGGCGGTCTCAGTCGAGTCGTCACAGATCCTCCCGGACAAGACGACTAAACGCGGACAAATTTATTATGAATTTTCTTTGCAAATTATGGTTATTGTGCTAGATCCTCAATTGGCATCATGAAGCCGCCTGCTTCAGGGCTGAAATCCGAATTCGTTGAACAAACTCCAGACAAAGGCCAGTCCGTTTAATTCATATATTAGATCCAGGGCTCGCGGATTAATATCCACAGGGGGATTCCATTTGGGAGTTATCATTTCTATTTCAAATCAGAAGGGCGGGGTTGGAAAGACTACGACTGCTGTAAACCTGTCTGCATCCATTGCGGCCTCGGATAAAAAATGTCTTCTCATAGACTGTGACCCCCAGGGCAATGCAACAACAGGACTCGGCGTGGACAAGTCCAGCCTAAAATCAGGTCTCTATGAATTTATGCTAGGCTCAAGCCCCAGGGAATCCGCTGTCCTTGGGACCGCCACTCCAGGTCTCTCCCTTATGGGCGCAACCAGGAATCTTGTGGGCGCAGAGGTGGAAATGCATGGCGAAAAAGACAGGGAGAGCATCCTGAAAAATCAAATTCTGCCCCTGAAAAATGAATATGACTTTATTATTTTGGATTGCCCTCCATCATTAGGTTTTTTAACAATAAATGCAATTACCTCCTCAGACTATGTCCTTGTCCCCCTTCAATGCGAGTATTATGCGCTTGAAGGTATGACCCAACTGTTAAACACCCTGAAGGCGGTGAAAAAAAGACTTAATCCAGGCCTTAAAATTATAGGCATTGTCTTAACCATGTATGATTCGCGCAATAATCTTTCTTCCCAGGTGGAAGAAGAGGTGCGGCAGCACTTTAAGGGCACGGTCTTTAATACAGTTATCCCCAGAAATGTGCGCTTAAGCGAGGCCCCCAGCCATGGGAAGCCCATCATGCTTTATGACCCGAAATCGGCAGGGACTCTAAGCTATCTGAAACTGGCCGGTGAAGTTATCAGCAGAGGAGGAAACAATGATTAAGCGAAAGGCCCTCGGCAAGGGTTTATCAGCGCTAATACCTGAGGCGAATGACAATCCGGAACTTGTGGAAAACGGATTTTTCCAGTGTCCTATCGAGTCTATTGAGCCTAATCCCTATCAACCACGGCAGGAATTCGATAATGCGGCCCTGGAAGAGCTGGCCGCATCCATAAGGGAAAAGGGCGTCATTACACCGGTACTGGTCAGCAAGTCGGGCGATGGTTATCGGCTTATCGCCGGAGAGCGGCGATGGCGGGCTGCCCAGAAGGCCGGGCTTGAGAGAATCCCCGTGGTTGTCAGGGAGTCAACACCAATTGAATCCCTGGAACTTGCCCTTATAGAAAATATCCATAGAAGAGACCTTAATCCTATTGAAGAGGCCTCCGCCTATAAGAGATGGATGGAGGATGGCGGCACCACCCAGGAGGTCCTTGCTCAAAGAGTGGGCAAGGATAGGTCAACTATCGCAAACCTTCTTAGATTGTTAAATCTTCCACACGAAATCCAGAAGGAGATCATTAACGGCAGGCTGTCCATGGGTCATGCGCGCGTACTTGCAGGCCTTAAAAGCCCTGGAGACCAGAATAGGATCAAAGACCTTATTATCAAAAAAGATCTCTCGGTCAGGCAGGCAGAAGCCCTGGCAAGAAAAGAATTAACAGGCGGACATTTAAAAAAGAAGCCTCATGATCTTGATGAATACCTTGCCTCCCTTTCAGACGGGCTTAAACGGTCACTCGGTACAAAGGTGGAGATAAAAAAGAAAGGAAAAAGAGGAACGATCAATATCCATTTCTATTCAGACGATGAACTGGATCGCCTCCTTGATCGTCTGTCATGAAAGAGGTGATATTATGGTGATTATGGTGATGGACGGCCAGGGAGGAGGAATCGGCGCTGAGATCATTAAAGGTCTCAGGCAGGAAATCGGAGCCGGATTGGAGATCCTTGCCCTGGGCACAAATGCCACCGCTACATCAAGGATGATGTAGGCTGGGGCCAACAAAG
>JBFYXR010000466.1:0-4101 GCA_041310455.1 Desulfobacteraceae bacterium
TTCTACAAGATTTTTCGCACTACAGTCGAGAAAGCCGGCGGATATACAATGCCTTCCGCCGAATACGCCAATCGCTTTGTCCATCCCGACGATATGAATATGGTTGTAGAAGAAACTCGGAAAGCAATCGAAACAAAGGATCCCAATTTCAGCCGGCAGATTGAACACCGAATGCTCTATGCAGACGGAACGGTTGGTTATATCACCGTTCGCTTTTTCATCGTAAAGGATTCTCACGGCAGGACGGTCAAAACATATGGCGTGAATCAGGACATCACCGAACACAAGCAGGCGGAAGAGCACATTTACCGGCAGAGCAAATTATTAACGGCCATCAACAACGTCTTTTTCGAAACACTGACAGCAGATAGTGAAGAATCAGTTGCCCGAGTCTGTTTGAAAGTAGCGCAGGAGCTAACCGGAAGCAAATTCGGCTTCATTGGCGAGATTACTCCGAATGGCCTATATTCGACAACCGCCTTGAGCAATCCGGGCTGGGAAGCCTGCCGAATCCCCGAAACGCAGGCTAACATATTGATCAAGGATATGGTCATACGGGGGATTTGGGGTCAGGTTATCCTAAAAGAGCAGTCACTTATCGTTAACGACCCTGCATCCTATCCCGACCGTGTTGGCATTCCTGAAGGACACCCCCCCCTCACCTCGTTTTTGGGTGTTCCTCTAAAGGATAAGGGTAAAGTGATCGGCATGATTGCAATGGCCAATCGTGAGTCAGGTTATACGGCAGATAATCAACAGGATATGGAAGCGCTGAGTGTTGCCTTTGTGGAAGCAATCCACCGTAAACGAGCGGAGGAGATGCTTAAAAAACAGCTCGACCTGTTTGAGCGGATTACCGAAACAAGTCCGGTCGGGATCACGCTGGTCGACAGCGATGGATCCATCAGATTTGCCAACCTGACGGCTGAAAAGATTCTGGGACTGAAAAAAGATGAAGTAACAGACAGAGTATATAATGATCCCAGGTGGCATATTGTTGATGAATCGGGAGGGCCATTCCCCGAAGAGGAATTGCCCTTTTTTAGAGTTATGAATACAGGATCTGCGGTTTACAATGTGCGTCATGGAATTAAATGGCCTGACGGACGGAGCATAATCCTCTCAATCAACGCTGCACCTCTGAAAGATGATTCGGACAGGGTTACCGGCATGGTTGCTTCGCTACAAGACATTACCGAACAAAAGAGAATAGAGGAAGAGCTTTTGAAGGCTGACAAACTCGAATCGGTAGGGCTTCTTGCAGGAGGCATAGCCCATGATTTCAATAACATCCTGACTTCAATTTTAGGAAATATTTCCATGGCCAGGATGAAGTTGAAGCCAGGGCATAAGGCATATGATCTGTTAAGCGCAGCAGAAACAGCTTCGATGAGGGCCCAGGGACTTACCAGGCAGTTGCTGACTTTTGCCAAGGGGGGAATGCCGGTAAAGGAAGTTTTTTCAATTAAAAATATTCTGAAAGAATCTTCCCTCTTTGTATTGACCGGCTCAAAATCGAGATGCGAGTTTTCGATAGCGGAAGATCTCTGGCCTGTTGAGGCCGACTTGGGGCAGATAAGCCAGGTAATCAGCAATCTTTTAATAAATGCGAACCAGGCTATGCCTGATGGAGGAGTCATACAGATTTTCGCCGGGAACAAAGTGATAGAGGAGGAGCATGGCCTGCCTGTCAAAAATGGCAGATACATCATGATCAACATCAAGGATCAGGGGATGGGAATAGACGAAAGGCACCTTGCAAAAATATTTGATCCTTATTTTTCAACAAAACAAACGGGGAGGGGTCTCGGACTTGCATCATCCTATTCCATCATTAAAAAGCACGACGGGCAAATCTCCGTGGACTCTCTTCTGGGAGCAGGAACAACTTTTAATATTTATCTGCCTGCTTCCGATAAAGAGATTCCGGTAAAAGAAGAAGCAGTTCTGTCAACAGGCTGTGGCAAAATCCTCATGATGGATGATGATGAATTCCTGAAGGAATTAGCGAAAGAGATGCTCGATATGCTGGGTTATGAATCAGGGTTTGCAGAAAACGGCGCTGAAGCGATTGAGATGTATAAGAAAGCGAGGGAATCAGGAAAACCCTACGATGCCGTCATTCTCGATCTTACCATTCCCGGCAGTATGGGAGGAGAGGAAGTCATAAAGATACTGCTGGAAATGGATCCTGAAGTTAAGGCCATAGTCTTCAGCGGTTACGCAGAAGGTGAGGTCATGTCAAATTTTCGCGAATACGGTTTCAAAGGCATGATGCCCAAGCCTTTTGATGCCTATGCATTGGGGAAGGTGTTAAGTGATGTATTAAAACAGGATCACATCCAAAAGAGTTGGTGATCCCCTGAGTATTGAAGCTCCCCGCTGTTTCAGTTCAAATGGTAAACAGCAACTGACTGCACTCATAAAAACCTTGACTTTATGAGATATTTTTAATAAAATTCAAATAATTGAGTGTATCAATGAATTTGTCTGATTGTCATATTCCCATAATTTTCCATCAACATTAGTCATCATTGAGGTGGGTCAATGTTCAGGGGAATCGAGGATATGCCCGGTGTAAGCCCATTCCAAAAAGCGACAAGAGCTACCCCCCCCCCCCCATCACCCTAACCTACTGTATAAACAAAGTAATATTATTTGACCGTATCGGCAATTCTGAAGGGCCGGTGGTTATCCATGACGAATAACCAGGAGAAATTAAACCATGAAAAACAAACCCAAGACTGAAAGCAGTTGAAGATCGCACTAAGGGGCCATTTCCGGATTTAAACTCATTAGAGGATTATAATCATGGAACACGCAACCGGATCTATTTATTCTGATTCTCCACACCCCGGCCACGGGCATTCAAGCGACTGGTTAGTAAAGCCTTATTCAATAGTTGTCACCGCTGTCGTCTTCTTTATTTTAATATTTGGAATCGCCATTTTCCTGGGCTGGCGGCAGTTTAATGACACAAAGAATAATTTTCTCACTAATGATAAAACAACCGCAAATCTCCTCGCAGACCTCATCTTGCAGCATAACAGAGCAACCATAGGAATTCTCCAGTCCTATGCTAACCGACCCGGATTCATTGATGCCGTGAAAGATAAGGACCTTAAGGGCGCAAACAAGCACCTGTCCGATCTCAAAAAGAATGCCGAGATCGACCGGACCTTTGTTACGGATAAACGCGGCATTCTCTTGGCAAATTTTCCTTTGTTTCCGGAAGCTATCGGAAAGGACCTGTCGTATCGCGACTGGTATAAAGAAATAAGTTCTCACTGGAAGCCTTATATTTCAACCGTCTTTAAACTGATCGTCGGGGACAAGCCACTGGCAGTAGCCGTTTGTGTACCCGTATTCGATGAGAAAGAAAGGATCATCGGAATACTCGCAAGCTCCCAAAGACTTGGTTTTCTTGTGGACACTATCGAGAGTGTGCCTTTCAGTCCTTATACGTCCGTGAATGTGATCGACCGGGCGGGGCAAATCCTTTACAGTAACAGACACTCCTACCAGGAAACGATCGCCGAATATCAGCATCTCCAGATGCTTGATAGGGCCATGAAAGACAAGCAACAGCAGATCGAAGATACACTCCACAAGGACTTAGGGGAATTGTATCTCACCGTTGTTCCCATAGGCGACATCGGGTGGACGGTCGCCATTGAGAGATCTCAAAGAGATATTTATCGTTCGCTATTTAGACGTTTTATTGAGATAGGAGCTGTTTCCTTCCTTTTGTTCCTCCTGATCACTTTCTTTCTGTTTTATCTGAGGAAAGTTTCTCTGTTCAGTAAGACAGAGGAACTTCTGCAAGCAGAGAAAAAAATCCGGCAACGGGATGACGTGCTGCGGGCTTTGTCTATGCGCCAGGAGGCCATTTTGGCCGCTGTTCCGGCAATCATTATGGAAGTGGATAACAACAAGGTTTATACCTGGGCTAATTCGGCAGGTATTGAGTTCTTTGGAGAGGATGTGATCGGAAAAGAAGCTGCTTTCTACTTTAAAGGAGAACAAGAAACCTATGACAAGGTAAGGCCCCTCTTAAACGGCGCTGAAAATATAATCTATGTGGAAAGCTGGCAGCGTCGC
>JBFYXR010000467.1:0-2972 GCA_041310455.1 Desulfobacteraceae bacterium
CCTCTGCAGCCTGATAATCCTCCTAAACAGGGAAGGGATCCCCTGGACAGTGGTGGGAAAAGGCAGCAACCTGCTTGTTGGCGATGGAGGCATCAGGGGTGCAGTCATTGTGCTGAAAGGCAGCCTGGCCTCTGCCGAACAGGCCGGAGCCGGGGAGCCCCTGCTCATTGCCGGAGGCGGCCTGACGATCGCAGGGCTGCTGGGCTTCTGCAGAAGGAACGGCCTGTGCGGGCTTGAGTTTATGGCCGGAATACCGGGGACCCTGGGAGGGGCTGTGTTCATGAATGCCGGCGCGTACGGTATGGAGATAGGCAGCCTGGTCCAGGATGTCCTTACGGTAAATGCCGACGGCACACCTGCTGCCATAGGCCGGAAGGACCTTGGATTCTCCTACAGGTCATCGTCCATTGCCGGAGGGGCCGTCATCTACGGGGCAAGGCTCAGGATGCAGAAGGGGGAACGGGAAAGGATCGCAGAGGCGATCGCATCAAATCTGAAAAGAAAAAAGGCGGCGCAGCCGCTGGATTATCCGAGCGCCGGCTCCGTGTTTAAGAACCCCCCCGGTGATTACGCAGGGAGGCTTATAGAAAGGGCCGGGCTCAAGGGGGCCAGGATAGGCGGGGCAATGATATCTCCGAGGCACGGCAACTTTATCGTGAACACAGGCGGGGCAAAGGCCTCCGATATACTGGGGCTCATTAACCTTGCAAGGAAGAGGGTTGAAGAGGAGACAGGGATCACGCTGGAGACGGAGATAGTGATTCTGGGGGAATTTTAGGGCATCATCCTGATTGACAAGGACATGTACATGGCAAAGAAGGCTTTACTCTCAAATCAATCGGTAACGAAAAAGAGGACGGAAGACAGGCGGCCTTTTTTCAGGGACCTGCTGAGGTTTGTGACGTCGGTGTCCTTCAAGGTTTTGATCCTTATTGTCGGGATGATCTCTGTAAGTCTTTTGTTCGTGTATCTGTATAAGGTGCTGATCAACTCGTCCTACCTCAAGCTCAGATCTATCGAGGTGACGGGAGTGGATGACGGGCTGAAGGGCCAGATTATAAAGACGGCCGGGTTAAATAATGACCTGAGCCTGCTGACGATAAATCCCAACGAGATAAAGGCGAAGATCGAAAGGCATCCGTGGGTCAGGTCCGTGGAGCTGGAAAAACAGTTTCCCCACACCCTTATAATCAAGGCGGAAAAAGAATCGCCGAGGGCGCTGGTCCTTTTTGACAAATTATTTTACATGAACAGATGGGGCAAGGTGTTCAAGGAACTGGATCAGGGTGAGAATGCCGATTACCCGGTTATATCAGGCGTCTCAAAAAACGCGGACAATGCCGATGAAAAGCTGGCACTGGCTGCACGCATTCTTGAAAGCTTTGCCGGGGAAACCGGGCTGCTGTCCCTTGACGACATTTCAGAGATACATATGAATGATGGAGGCGATGCCCTGATATATTCCCTGTCCCTGCCGATTGCCGTGAGGATGGGAGTGGAGGACCTGGATAAGGGGAAAAGCAGACTTAAAACGCTGGTCAGGTATCTTCAGGGGTCAAGGACAATTGATACCGTTAAGGTGATAGACATGAACAACCTTGACGGGGTTGTGGTTTCATTTAAAAAAGCGGACGGTTCAGGTCAGCAGGTTGAAGATGGCGGCCTTACTGTAGGGCTTTAACATTATGAATAGAAAATAGAAGATAGTGAATGAAGAATTCATGGCGCAGGGCTCAGGGCTTAAGGCGCATGGATTCAGTTGTAAATGATTAATGGAAAATAGTGGATTGATTCTATTCACTGCATACGGTTTTTGTCAGGGGGGAAGTGATAATGAGCGGAGAGATAATAGTTGGTCTGGATATCGGCACAACAAAGATATGTGCGGTGGTCGGTGAGATAGTTCATGGGGGTGTCGAGATTATCGGCATAGGAACGCACCCGTCCGAGGGGTTAAGGAAGGGCGTGGTAATCAATATTGAAAAGACGGTCAACTCCATCAAGGAGGCCATTGAAGAGGCCGAGACCATGGCAGGCTGCGAGATAAGCTCTGTCTATGCCGGCATAGCGGGAGGCCACATCAAGGGCTTTAACAGCCACGGGGTAATAGCCCTCAAGGAAAAGGAGGTAACCAAGAAGGACATCGAGAGGGTTATCGAGGCGGCCAGCGCCGTTGCGATCCCCATGGACAGGGAGGTTATCCACATCCTGGAACAGGAATTCATCGTTGACGAGCAGGACGGCATCATGGATCCACTGGGCATGTCCGGCGTGCGCATGGAGGCCAAGATACACATCGTTACAGGGGCGGTGACCTCGGCACAGAATATCATCAAGTGCGCAAACAGGGCAGGGCTGGATGTGCATGATATCGTGCTTGAATCACTCGCCTCAAGCGAGGCTGTCCTTACCGAGGAGGAGCGGAACCTCGGTGTTGTCCTGGTCGATTTCGGGGGAGGCACAACCGACATGGCTGTGTTTTCCAAGGGCGCCATCAAGCATACGTCGGTACTGGCCCTGGGAGGGGACAACCTCACCTATGACATCTCCATCGGCCTGAGGACTCCGAAGCTGGAGGCGGAAAAGATCAAGATGAAATACGGCTGCGCCCTGACATCCATGATAGGAAAGGACGAGACCATTGAGGTCCCCGGCGTGGGCGGCAGGACCCCCCGCGTCCTTCCAAGACAGATACTGGGGGAGATACTGGAGCCCAGGGTGGAGGAGATATTTACCCTGATACAGAACGATCTCATACGGTCAGGGTATGAGGATATAGTCAATTCGGGTGTTGTTATTACAGGGGGGTCATCCGAGCTCGCCGGGGTGGTCGAGATCGCGGAACAGATATTCAATGTCCCGGCCCGGCTGGGGTATCCCTCCAGGATAGGCGGACTCAGTGAGGTTGTAAACAAGCCCATGTACGCGACGGCCGTGGGACTTGTTCTGTACGGGGCCAAACGGAAGGATGT
>JBFYXR010000468.1:0-2526 GCA_041310455.1 Desulfobacteraceae bacterium
CATTCTATACTAATCATCCCTTTTCTCAACCGGAAGACCCTGTTCATCAAAATCTTTTAAGGTCTCATCCTTCTTTCCCTGCCTGCGGGCCAGCTTCTCGGTGGCCTTTTCCTTTCTCTTAAGCTCTTTCTGGTATCGTTTAAAGCTGTGCATATCTTTTTTCGCCATAATCCTCCTTTCTCGAATATCCTTTCCTTATGTCGATACACAAATATGCAGCATGAAGCCCTTCGATCTGTTGACCGGTTCGAAGAGCCTGTCTTCCAACCGGATTACCAGCGCTTTCCTCCGCCACTTCCAAAGCCCTGCCTTCCGCCTCTTCCACCGCCTCCGCCACCATATCCTCCTCCGGGACGTCGATTTTCAGTTTTGGGCTTGGCGGTATTCACCTTTAATGCCTTTCCCTTGAGATCCTTTTCGTTGAGTCCGTTGATTGCTGCCTGGGCTTCCGCATTATCAGGCATCTCAACAAATCCAAATCCCTTTGATCTGCCCGTGTCATTGTCTTTAATAACCTTGACTGTATCGACTTTGCCATATGCCTCAAAGGCGGTTTTCAGTTCGTCTTCAGTCACCTCATACGATATATTTCCTACGTATATATTCATTTTGCTCTCCTTTTAATTATTATTAATATTATGAAACCATGATACCTTTTTGGATATCATGATTCCTGTCCTCATCTGATTCTAATATAAATATTGATGTACCATATTCCTGCGATCTATGCCCTCTTTCAAACCTTCTTCTTTGGTTGTTTATCCAGCCACCTTTTTGCCTCCTGGCTCTGTTTTTTTGTCTTCTGTTTCTCTCCCTTGTCCTTATCCTTTTTTCCCTTGTCTCCCATTGCATATCCCCTTTATCCAGCCCTGATTTCTATTAATAAAAGCACTGACTGTTATAATGAAGCTCCCTTTAGCGTTTGTAAATCCTCCACGCTATTTCAGGATAACATGGATTCTCTTATTCAAGTTCGTATTTCATCATCCTAAGTTGTCACCAGCATCCGGCAGAGCTGATGATCTGCCACGGGCGGCCCTTTACATTCCCGGCATTCCTCCTCCGCCCATACCCCCGCCGCCAGGCATGCCTTCTGAACTGCTTGAAGCATCAATAGCGCCGGTTGTTGAATAACGGCTGCCCGAATTCTTCCTGTTTTCCAGGGCAGCAGTTGCATTTTCTCCTTCGACCGGGCTTGATCCCTGACCGGTTACTCCGGATGGGGAAAGGGGCGCTGAGCCTGTCTCCCGGCTCCCGGTTTTCAAGGCATTGGAGGTGTAAGCGGCAGGCGCAGATGATTCATCTGAAAAGTCCATATAAGACGTTTCAACAACTGCGGCCTGGTCAAGCGGCGGATGGAGGGATACTGTCTCACCAGGCTCTAGGCCGCTGGCAATCCTTATGACTATGTTGTTGTCCATGCCTGTCTCTACTGTCCGCGGTTTGATCCTGTCACCCCTCACGACATATACGGTCGGTTTTCCACCTACACTCATGACGGTCTCTATAGGGACATAGATTGCATTTTCATACTGGTCTATTATTATCTCTGCGGTGCAGCTCATCCCGGAACGAAGAAGCTCTGTATTCCCGCCGTTCTCCAGGGTAACGACAGTATCATAAACCTTCAAATCGGAATTCATATACGTCGCCTCGGCATTAGATACATTTGAAACAGATGTCACTGTGCCGGCATATATTTCATTGGGTATATTCTCCACAGTAATCTGTGCGGGGAGGCCAACCTTCACCTTTCCAATACTCGACTCGGGTATGCTTATATTTACAACGAAACCCGAGGCGGTAGGCAGATGTATCAGTTCCTGACGTTCCTGTACGCTGTTTCCCACCTTAAGCGGCTCTGTCCTGCTCCCGCGCCGGCTCTGGCTCTGTGCGGCACTCGTAGCGTAGATTATTGTCCCATCAGCCGGTGCATAAATCTTAGTCTTGTCGAGCTGGTTTATATACTTCTGAAGCTTTGCCAACTGACGTTCGTAATCTGCCTGCATCGCAGACTTCCTGGCCTCTGCCTGCACGATATTCGCTTTGGCCTTACGGACCATACGTTCGAGGGCCGACCTGGCCTGTGTCACATCACTCTGGAGCTTGGCCAGCTGTCTCTTATAGGTATAATTAACCAGCAGATCCCTGGACTCATTTTTCAGTTCCACAGCCAGCTGCTTTCGGGTATAGGAAAGGGTATCTTTTTCAAGCTCTGACTCTGAGAGATATTGCTGTTCGTAAAGTTTCTTTGACCAGTCAAGAGTGTCCTTTGCCTGAGCAACTTCTGCTTCAGCCACTGTAATATTGGATTCTGCCGCTGTCAGCGAGTTAGGATATTCTCCCTCAATATATTTTTTCAGGTCCAGCTGGGCAAAATCATAGGCAAGCTGCGCGGACTCAATATCACTCTGCGCCTGATTTTTTGACACTTCATAGTTTTCGCTTGCATCAATATTGGAAGCCATGGCCTTCTGGACCTGTATCTCCTGATCCACCTTCTTGTCGGACAGAGAACTCGAATCC
>JBFYXR010000470.1:0-4235 GCA_041310455.1 Desulfobacteraceae bacterium
GGCACTTGAAAAGGACCCCACGGACAGGTTTGAGAACGGAAACGAATTCTCCAAGTATCTGATGGCAATGATCAAGAAAATAGACGAACTGGGGAAAAAATAGCAGGGGCAGGCCCTTCTATAGACCTGCCCCGTAAGACCTGCGGCAGATTATTTGATCCCAAGCCTGAACTTGAGTGAATTCAGCGTATTTTTCATAAGCATGGTTATGGTCATGGGCCCCACTCCTCCAGGGACGGGTGTTATGTATCCGGCTATCTCCTTCGCGGCATCAAAATCAACATCGCCGCGCAGTATGGCTATCTTTTTGCCGGTCTTTTCACTGACCTTTTCTCCTACCCGGTTGACGCCTACATCAATTACACATGCCCCCGGCTTTATCCATTCAGGTTTTACCAGGCCTGGAACGCCGGCGGCTACGATCAGGATGTCCGCCCGCAGGCAATGAAAGGACAGGTCCTTTGTGGCAGTATGTACAACAGTAACAGTTGAGTTGGCGCCGTTCCCTTTCTGAAGCATCATGTTGGCTATCGGCTTACCGACGATATTCGACCGGCCCACAACAACTACCTCAGCACCGCTTGTCTCCACGCCGGAACGGACTATCAGTTCCTGTATCCCGGCCGGGGTGCATGGCGGATATTTGACCTCTGCCCCGCCGATCATGAGCCTGCCCACGTTAACCGGGTGAAAACCGTCCACATCCTTATCAGGATCAATGGCATTTAAAACCTTTTTTTCATCAATATGCTTCGGCAGGGGAAGCTGCACAAGAATCCCGTTGATTGAATCATCCCTGTTGTATTTGTCTATCAGTTCCAGAAGCGCCTGCTCCGATATCTCAACCGGCTGATTGTCCTGTATCTCTTTGAATCCGACCCGGTGGGCCGTCTGGATCTTAAGAGTGACATAGGATATTGAGGCCGGGTTCTCCCCTACGAGGATGGTTACCAGTCCGGGGACCACGCCATGATCCTTTTTAATCTGTTTCACTTCCTCTTCTATTTCTTTCAGAATTTCTTCCCGGATTTCAGTACCCAGGATAAGTTTAGCAGTCATGATTGTCTCCTTTAAAATTAAAGTTCATAGAACGGCTGTTTCATATATCACTTGCATATACGGATATCAACTTCTTTAACTCAGGATTCAAAGCCTCTCAAGCAGCCTTTCGTGAATATTGTCAAAAGATCCGTTGGACATGACAAGTATCACATCACCCTTCTCTGCCCGTGTGACAATCCCCTCAAGAAGCCTCCCGGAATCCGGGAAGCATTCGGCATCCAGGCCCCTTCCTTTCAAACTTTCAACCAGCTTCTCTGATGAAAACCTCTCCTCAGGCGGGATCTTCTCAACCATTGCCGGCTCTGGGATGAATATGAGGTCGGCCTTGTCAAAAACCATGCCGTATTCCTCCTGAAAAACATTGCGGCGGCTGGAGTTGGACCGGGGCTCAAAGGCAGCCAGAAGCCTTCGGCCCCTGTATCGATCCTTTACCGCCTCAATGGTCTTTTCAACCGCGGTGGGGTGGTGCGCGAAGTCGTCAAGCACAAGTATCCCGTTCTTCTCTCCGCGTACCTCCTGCCGCCTTTTAACGCCCTTGAAGGTCCTGAAGGCATCCGAAAGTTTGGTTTTATCCACATTGATGTATTCAGACAGGGCGGCTACAGACAACAGGTTGGATATGTTATGGTTCCCATAAAGGGGTGTAGCCAGGCATGTATAAACATCGGCATTTTTCAGGATATTGATATGGGTAAGGCCGTCATGGTCTGAGATATCCGAGGCGCTCCATTCTGCCCCTGCCTTCATGCCGTAGGTGATTACCCTGCATCTTGCCCTCTGCGACAGGGACATAACAGTGCCGTCATCCCTGTTTGCAATCAGGAGCCCGTCGGCAGGGATGATATCCATAAGGCGGCTGAAGGTTTCAATGACATGGTCAAGATCCCTGAAGATGTCGGCATGGTCAAATTCGATGCTCGTAAGTATTACTATCTTTGGCAGATAATGAAGAAACTTGGGGCCCTTGTCAAAAAAGGCCGTGTCATATTCATCGCCCTCAACGACAAAATAGGGGCCTTCGCCTATCTTGAAATTGCTACTGAAATTATTGACCATGCCCCCTATCATGAATCCCGGGTCTAGGCCTGCCTGTTCGAGCAGGTGGGAAGCAAGGGATGATGTGGTTGTCTTCCCGTGGGTGCCGGAGACAACGATGGAGATCCTGTCCCTGATGGCAAATGCGCCCAGGGCCTGGGGCATGGAGAGATAAGGGATCTTCAGGAGGCCGAGCTGTATGGCCTCGGGGTTCTGCCTTGATATCACGTTGCCCACTATAACCAGGTCAGGCGCCGGAAAAAGATTATCAGGGCTGTACCCCTTCTGCACCGGTATGGAGAGCTTTTCCAGGAAGACGCTCATGGGCGGGTATATGTTCTGGTCCGAGCCGGTAACATTGTATCCCTTCTGCTTCAACATCCCCGCAAGGGACGCCATTGCCGTCCCGCATATCCCCATCAGATGTATGTGATTTATTTTATTGGGTATTATGTTAAGAGAGCCGGATAACAGGCCGATTTCAGGATTATTATTATTTTCTGGTTTCATAGTAAAAAGTATTTGCCTTTTATTAATAAAAAGTTTATGGTGCAAAATTCATATATTTCACTCAGGAGATAAAAAATGTCAAGAACATGTGACCTTTGCGGGAAAAGACCCAGGGTAGGATATAGTCTGAGCCACGCCCATAATAAGACAAAGAAAACCTGGTACCCCAACCTTCAGGAGGTAAGGGCATCACAGAACGGCCAGACCAAAAGAATTCGTGTATGCACCAGCTGTCTCAAGGCCGGAAAGGTAGTCAAGTAGCAGGGCATTATTCATTTGTTTTGTCGGAAAAGATACGGACAGTCGGACTTCCTTTTTTGAGGAGGCTTTAAGGGAAAGGGCGATTTAAATCCTTTCCACTATTAAGACCTCCTTTATCTTTTTTATGGCCCCTATAATCCCCTCCAGCTGTTTATAATCAGTGACCTGTATGGTGAAAAAGGAGACGCCCTTGTTATCCATGGTTGTCTTGACCTCTGCCTGGATTATATTGGCGTCCCTCTGTGCCATGATCGAGCTGATATCAGCAAGTATCCCCTTTTTATCCACGGAAGTGACCTTTAGCCTTGCCATGTAAACGTCCTTTTCACTAGGCTCCCATATCACATCCACTATACGTCTGGAATCGGCGTCAAGCATCTGCTTGCAGTCGTGCTTGTGTATCGTCACGCCCCTGCCCATGGTAATAAAACCGATTACATGCTCGCCGGGCAGAGGGTGGCAGCAGTTCGCAAACCGTATCAGCATGTCATCGAGCCCCTTGACCCTTATGCCCTTGGTGTCCTTCTTCCTCGTAAGCCTGGCAACCATCTTTTTCATCAGGCCTTCCGATTTTTCATCCTCAGTCTCCTGAGGCTTAAGACGGCCTATCACCTGATTGGAGGATATCATCCCGTATCCGATGTTGGCCAGCAGATCCTGTATCGAACTGAGGGACAAATCCTTCGCGATTGCCTCCAGCTGCTCATTCTTGGTGATGTTCTGCGAATCAAGGTGCGCCTGCTCCAGCGCCTTTTCCAGGATGTTCTTTCCCAGCACAATGCTTTCATCCCTTTCCTGGCTCTTTATCCACTGCCTTATCCTGGACTTGGCCTTGGTGGTCTTCACAAAATCCAGCCAGTCCTTGCGGGGGTGCTGCTTGTTGGACGTGATGATCTCAACGATATCGCCGTTGTTGAACTGGTATCTCAGCGGAACCATCCTGCCGTTCACCCTGGCGCCGCTGCATTTTTCCCCCACTTCGGAATGGATGCCGTAGGCAAAATCAATCGGGGTTGCCCCCTTGGGGAACTCCTTGACCTCTCCCTTGGGGGTAAAGACATACACCTCATTGGGGAAGAGGTCCATCTGGACCATCTCCATGAATTCCTTGGGGTCCTGAAGATTCTTCTGCCATTCAAGGAGCTGCTTCAGCCATCCGAACTGCTTCTGCTCGGCGGTCCCCAGGAGGCCCTCCTTATATTTCCAGTGCGCCGCTATGCCCTCCTCGGCAAGCTTGTCCATCTCCCAGGTCCTGATCTGCACCTCCATCCTCTGGCCATAGGGACCCACGACGGATGTATGGAGGGACTGGTACATGTTGGCCTTGGGAAGGGATATATAGTCCTTGAACCTTCCCAGGACGGGTT
>JBFYXR010000472.1:0-4243 GCA_041310455.1 Desulfobacteraceae bacterium
GTCTTTAGAAGTGTCAATCGATGAGGTGTAAGGCGCAGGGCGTAGGGTGGAAGGCAACTATAAAACATTCGGGGGTTAAGGACATGGGAAATTATCGCCTTAAAGTAAAAACTCTCTCCGACGCCAGAAAAGAGATTGAAGTTTTAAAGGCCCTCGGGAAGAAGATCATTTTCACGAATGGCTGCTTCGATATACTTCATATCGGACATGCCCGTTATCTCCAGGAGGCAAGAAATCTGGGAGATCACCTGATCGTGGCTGTGAACAGCGACAGATCCGTGAGGGCGATCAAAGGTTCCGGGAGGCCTGTCATGAATGAGGAGGAAAGGGCGGAGATGCTGGCCGCACTCGGGTGCGTTGACAGCGTTATAATCTTTAACGAGGACACGCCGTTACAGGTGATTGAATTCCTGATGCCCGACCTGCTTGTAAAAGGCGGGGACTGGAAGCCTGAGGACATTGTGGGAAGCGATGCGGTTATTGCCGCCGGCGGAGAGGTTAAGAGCATCCCTTTCGTGGAAGGCTCATCAACAACCGGGATAATAAAAAAGATAGAAGGGAAAAGTGCGCCCTCTAAGTTGTAAGTCGAATCAGAATACCTCCGATACTCCATCCATCAGCGTTTTAGCCTCCTGGCTGATATCTTCCATCATGCCCAGATCGACATTCAGGAGCGTGGCTGATTTTATTTTTAAAGGCTCATGACACATGTCCTCATCAAGACCATAACCTATGTTATTTGCGATGCAGCTTGCAAGATTTATGGTTAGGATCTCCCTGTCGGCGTCAGAACGGAAATCAGGGCCCTCATGGAGGAGGGGAATCCTGACAAGGGTCTCCGAATAACCCCACTTTCTCAATATCGCTCCTCCAAAGCTTGTATGTGCTTCATGGATAGCCGCCATTATCTCATCTGTGTTCAGAGAATTGTTCTTTGCATACATGTCGCTGAATGCCTTAAGCAGGAGGACCTTCCCTATGTCATGGACAAGACCCATAAAGTAATATTTTTCAACTTCGCCGAACTTCAATTCTTTTGAAATCGCTTTTGCAACATAGCCTGATGCAAGGGAATGAAGCCACAGCTTTTCCATTGTGTTTTTAAATCTTTTTTCTTTTGTCTCGTAGATGCTTTTATTTGAGATTGTAGTGACTATGCTGTGCGTCTCTTTAACCCCTACTCTCGGGATGGCATCTTTCACAGTAACGACCTTGCCCGTGCCCCTGTAGATTACCGAATTTGCAACAGCTATAAGGCGCACCGATATTACCGCATCCCTTTCGATTATGGCTGCAAGCTGGTCGACTGTCGTTGTGGGATTGCTCATGACATCCTGTATTTCATGAACGACCCTGGACAGGACAGGCAGTTCGATCTCATCCTTTTTATACTTGTTGATAATGTCCTGAATTATCTCCCTGGATATATGAGTGACCTCAGGTCTTCTAATGTCTGTCTGCTCTGCCAGATCTTTATTTTTAACCTGTCCTTCATCATCGGTTTCATTTAAGACAGCCTGGGATGACCTGATAAAATAAATAAAATTTTCGGCAAGTCCCTGATTAAATCTTTTGCCGGCCATTTCCTCTATCTCCGCAAGGGCGGCTTCAGTATCAAGGGCCTTGAACTGGGGCCTGGTCACGGTCATTGAATCGAACCAGTTGACAAGGTTAAGTATTTTTGCGCCGATCGGTATATCTTTTTCCGTCAGGCCGTCAGGGTAACCGGTTCCGTCGACCGACTCATGGTGATGGCGTATAATAGGTGAAAGACCTGTCAATGACGGATATTTTGAGATAATCTTCTCGGAAATCAGGGGATGTCTTATAAGGATATCTTTTTCTTCTTTTGAAGGCTGGCCGCGCCTTTGGACAACTTCAGGAGGAAGAAAGATATAACCGATGTCGTGCAGCAGGCCGGCAAGATACATTTCATTAATCTCATCCTTGCTTAGACCGAGAGTTTTTGAGAACCTTAGGCAGATTGCAGCAACGCGCTCCGCATGTTTCCTCATAAAGGCGTCATTTTTCTCGATCTCGTGGAGCAGGGTTTTTATAAGATCCTTCAAGCTGGGCTGGTTAGGGTTTTCCATAATTACTTTGTTTCCCGGTTGATCTTGCTGACCTACATCTGAAAATCCGACATCCCCCTATAGCGCGGTGAGCTGTGTAAAGGCAGGAAAATCAGGATTTTCTTTAATCATTTATGATATTTGCAAATATTGTGCCGTGAGCTTTATTTTGCTAGGCATAATTTGTGTTAATAATGCTAATTTAGTGTAAATTATGAAGCAAATAGATATGATAGCGAGTTTGAAGAGACTTCTGCGGGTAATTTTGACGCTGGAAAAGAGGGCCTATCCCCCAAGCATTGGGAAATAGGCCCTGTAAATTTAAATCAGTTTTCCATGGCAAAAAGGGCCGCGCCAACTGCCCCTGCAAGCTGGGGGTGTTCGGGCGTGTTAACATCCATTTTGCTGATTTCACGTACCATTTGGACGAGATAGGGATTATGGGCAACTACCCCCCCTGTCATGACCACCTTGCCGGACATAGTTTCCATTTCGAGAATCCTTTTGATAACAGAAAAGAATAGCCCTTTTACAATGTCAGGGACCTTTTTGCCCTGTCTTATCTTTTCGAGCACCTCGGTTGCTGAAAAGACCGTGCAGAAGCTTCCCAGTTCAACCATCTCGGTTGACATCCTGGCGAGGGAGTCCATCTCCTCAAGGGGTATATCAAGGCGGAGAGACATCTCTTCCAGAAAGGCGCCGGTTCCCGCAGCGCATTTCCTGTTCATTTTAAAATTGATTCGCATCCCCCGGTCGTCCAGCCTTATAACCTTGTTGTCCTGGCCGCCGATATCAAGGACAGTGATGGCCACGGGAAAATAGTGATAGGCTGCCTTTGCATGGCAACCTATCTCTGTTTTCGTGCCGTTGCTGAAGGATACATTTTTTCTGCCATAGCCGGTTGATACGACAGACTTCACATTCTCCGACGTTAGCCCTGCCATATCCAGGGCCGAAACAAGGCAGATATCGGCCGTCTGTCTGAAATCCGTCCCGGATTTCCTGATTGCATGACCGATCAGTTTTTTGTCCGCATTCAGGACGGCAACCTTTGTTCGGGAGGCCCCTACATCCACTCCTATATAGATACGTTTATCCTTCCCGGACATCGCATTCAGCCCTGCTATGCCCTTTCTTCCAGCTGCTCGATAAAGGCCTCGATGTTTGTCTTTGCCTGCTCCTCGGAATAACATCTCATGTCGTTAAGGTCGCCGTTGATCGTAAGCTGAGGAATACCGAAGTGTTTGCTGAGCCTTTCAGGCAGGCCATAGCGGTTATTGGAATTGTTCGGACAGGTCTTGGCGTCATGGAAGATGATTCCGGTAAACTTATATTTTTCAAAACAATCTCTCATGTATTTCTCTTTAAAGTCCTCATCCCTTACTATAAAGAGTTCCAGGTAGGCCCTGCCCATGCTCTCAAAGGGGGCTTTCGGATCAAGAAGGTCGAAGATCCAGCTATTGCAGTAGGTGGAGGCCACGACGCAGGTATTTAAAGAAGCAAACTGATCGGAAAGGGATCTCAATTTCCCCCATACCGGCATACCGTCCCAGTAGATGCGGTGTTTTTCATTTTCTATGGCGCCGACCTTATTCCTGATCCTGTCCTGGAGTTCGGCAAGGAGGACCTCATAATACTCAACTGCCTCCTTTGTCCCCCTCGCTACAACCGCCGGGCCCATGTGTATGGTGGCGTCAAAAAAGGTCCAGGGAGAAGGTATGGCGGAGGCCGACTCAAGACAGGCCCTCCAGAGTTCAGAGGTGCGCCTTGAATATTCTACAGCCTGTTTAAACTGATCCATATCAAATTTTTTTCCGGAGACCTTTTCCAGCCCGGGGACAAGCTCCTCGATCTGTTTTGCTATATCGCTGATCTGGTAATTTTTAATATCCCCGAGTTCTCTGTGTGTGTGGATGCCCATTACAGGGGCCTTGAATTCTTCGGCGTACCAGTTAAACCAGTCCTTGACATCCCTGCACTGGTTTGTGTTGAAGACCAGGACATCCGGTTTAGGCACTGATTGGATATTATATGCAGCTGTAAGGGGGGTCTTTTTCTGAAGATAGGACCCTATGTCGCTTGTCAGATAGGAGCATATGTCCGGTGAGTAACCAATGGCATTGGCAGAGGGAATAAGTTCAGTTGCCATCCTGGTGGAACCGAGCATGGCG
>JBFYXR010000473.1:0-3104 GCA_041310455.1 Desulfobacteraceae bacterium
TTCTTGCATGAAGCGCAGATAGGCAGCATGCCGCTAAGCTGCTTGATATCACTGAGTGCGCGTTCCAGGTCCTTATTCGTCGACTCCAGATTGTCTTTTGTTGTGGTCAGCTGTAAATTTAAATTTTCCAACTCCTGATTTCGCAGCTGAAGCTCTTCCTGTGAGCTGGTGCGTTCCTTTATTTCCCTTTGAAGTTGTGCGTTGAGCTCTTCCTCCTTTGCCTTTTCCACTGATAAAAACGAGCTCAGCGCCTCGTTGCGAATGCCCATTAAAAGGGCGCGCAGGCTGGCTTCATGCATCAATTTTCCTGTATGGGCAAGAATGGCCGTGAACACAATCCCAAGAAGCCCGAGTATGATGTATATTAACCCGCCTTCCAGAAGCAATCGAAGAGATATAGGCACGACACTCAGGATGAGATAAGGCAGATAGGACGGGGTCCATATGCAATACTTTGCAACCACAGAAGCAGCAAGGGCAACAATGCATATCGGCCAGATCATCTGATGAACAGGAGAATGGCCAGGCCATAAAAACAATGAAGGCAGCGCCCACATCAAGGCCGAGGCATTGGTTCCAACGGCATGCAATTTCGCCCACCGTAAAATACCGGCTCCGTATGGCGCCTTGCGCTGAAAAGCTGCAATGGAAAGGCCTCTTGCGATGCTCAGCAAAATCAATGTGCCGGACCACAGCAAAAGCTTCCAATGAGGAATCACCTGCCAGAGTGCAATGCAAACTGAAACCATGATGAGCATGATGCCGGCCAGGCCGGCCGGGGTTTGCCCATACAACTGCCTGACCTGGGCCTCCCTGACTTTTAGAACAATATCTGTGTCTTCTTCGATATCCCATTTCTCTATTGATTTATTCATTTAGATAACATTATCTCCCGACTATTGAGATTGACAAGATGCTTAATTAGATTTCTTTATCATATCATGCTAAAACAATAAGTACATATCTGAAAAAATGTTTCAACACCTAAGGGGGTTTTATCCAAGTGGCCGTCTTGTGGTTTTGCAGTTAACAATAAAGAGGAAGAGATGTGCTAGAGCTCTGGCAATTCAATTTTTCGCGACACCAGAACCTTGTCCACACGCCTGCCGTCCATATCAATGACTTCGAACCTCAGGTCGTTCCATTCAAAATGCTGCCCTTCCGATGGAATAGCGCCTATCTGAGTCATGACAAATCCGCCCACTGTGTTCATGCCTGACCTTTCCTTTTCATCCGGCGCCATGATCTCCATATAGTCCATGAACTCATCCAGGGGCAGGCTCCCTGAAATGAGCCATGACCCGTCTTCACGCTCAACAATCTCTCTTTCTTCTTCAGGGGTGTCTTCAACATCCTCAAAGACGGAGCGAAGGATATCGCCGAAGGTTACAAGCCCCTGAATCGCGCCGTATTCATCCACTACAAAGGCAATATGCATCCCGGATGTCTTGAACAATTCCAGGACCTTCACAGCCGGGGTGCGTTCCGTAACAAACAGGGGTCTGCGGTAGATGCTTTTAAGGTCAAAGGGTTTGCCCTCCATGGAATGGGAAAGCAGATCCTTTCCCTTGATAACTCCCTGGATATTGTCAATTGTCTCCTTTGCAACGGGAAAAAATGAATAACTATTTTTTGCGATAGTCAGTTTTACCTCTTCTTCCCCGTCATCCGCGTCCAGCCATATAATATCCGACCTCGGCGTCATAAGGACAGACACCTTCCGGTCGGCCAGCCGAAAAACACGTTCGATCGTATCCTGTTCGAATTCCTGGAATGTGCCGTCCTGCGTTCCCTTGTCTATAAGCAGCTTTATTTCTTCCTCAGTCACAACCGGATCTTCCGAGGGCTTGATGCGTGAAATGCGCAAAAGCATATTTGTCGAGCCGCTTAACAGGATTACCAGGGGGTGCGCCAGACGTGAAAGGCCTTTTATCAAGGGTGCTACCAGGCAGGCAAGCCTTTCAGGGTTATTGAGGGCAAGCCGCTTCGGGACCAGCTCGCCTATAACCAGTGAGAAATAGGTAATGCATACAACCACGATCGTTACTCCGATCGCCTCGCTGTAATTCGCAAGCGACGGTATCGTCTCAATGTAGCCGGTAAACAGCTCAGCAACGGTAGCGCCTCCGAAGGCCCCGGCGAGAATGCCGATAAAGGTAATGCCGATCTGTATTGTAGATAGAACGCGGTCCGGCGAATTGGCCAGATCCAGCGCTATGGCCGCGTTGGAGTCACCTCCATTCGCCCACTGCTCCAGCCGCGCCTTTCTGGATGAAACAATGGCGAGTTCCGACAGTGCCAGAAGGCCGTTTATTAAAATAAGTAAAATAATTATAGAAATCTCGATCCAGATTGAAAACATAGGCTCCTTTCCGGTGTGATGTTATTTTTATGTTTTGCAGACATATGCCCCCTGTTACAGGGCAGTCGTTGTTTAATAATCAGGTCGAATATTACAGATTATACCCACTTTTAATCAACATTGTCCAAGGCAAAAGCTTCATTAGTGAATATCCATATCCGATAGCCTCCCCGCAACTCCCTGGTTATAAAGCTCGACCGTGATAGGGTGGCGTGGATCGAAAGTATCAGGAGGCAAAAGGATCAGGCCTGGCCGGATTGAAAAGGCAAATGTTTTCAGTGGTTCACTATAACTCTGATCCATTAATATTTCAAACAGTAAAGTCAACTATTCGGGAAGCCCGTTAATATCCATAGGAATTTTATCGCCCATTAACCGGTTATATATGAAGGGCATCAGTAGGAATAGGACAATGTAAACGATCCGTACCTCTGCCCATCTTTCTGGGTTTTGAAATTTTTAGTCTCCCAGACATTGGCATAGGTGATCTTTATGCGATGAAACAGGATGCCTATGCCTCCAATAAAGCTACAGACAATCGGCTCTTTCTTCACACTATGACTCTCGGCGAAGGTGTTGCCGTCCAGCATGATATCTCTTGCTACTGCAAAGGCATCGACGCCCAGGAACAAATGGACACCAAAAGGATTGGGGGAAGGGGAAAAGCGGGGGTCTTTGTCGTCGATAGGAGCATTGGTATCGGAACCCGGCCTTATAAGAAGCGTTCCGAAATCGTTAGGAA
>JBFYXR010000475.1:0-2633 GCA_041310455.1 Desulfobacteraceae bacterium
AACCTGGAACTGTCATTCCCGCGAAAGCGGGAATCCAGAGTTTGCAGTTGAGAAAAAACCACTGGATGCCCGCCCCCTGCCTTCGCAGGGGCATGCTTTTCGGGCATGACGAGATATTAATATTTTTCCTTAAAGACTTTATATAATGGCTTAAAATTGTTTTGAACAGTAATGAAAAATAATAAAAAATATTTTTAAAAGATTCAACTTCAGAGATTATCTAATTTTATATTGACAAATATTATCTTCCTTAATAATATTATCACAAATTAACAGGCAAGGGCTAATAATGAAAATTACAAAATCTTATCAAACATGGCAGGGCTTCTTTTTTTATTTTAATGGGAGACGTCTGTTCATGGTTTGATGTTGCTGTTTATCAAAAGCCGTGAGCAGATAAAAAGCTCACGGCTTTTTTTTTGGAATAAAGACATGAACATCATACTGATCGGTTACAGGTGCAGCGGGAAGACATCCGTCGGGAAAATAATTGCAAAACGGACGGGGATGCAATTCCATGACACCGATGTGATGATCGAAAAAAGCGCAGGGCAATCCATCGAAGAGATAGTTGAGACGGATGGATGGAACAGGTTCAGGGAGATAGAAAAGGCCGTCATTGGAGAGACATCGGAATTCAGGAATGCAGTGATAGCAACCGGAGGGGGTGTGGTTACAGATGAGGACAACATAAAGAACCTGAAACAGAGGGGATATATTGTCTGGCTTGAGGGTGATGCTGATATCCTCATGAAGAGGATGGAAAAGGATTTGGCTGAAGGGAACGCCAGGCCGTCTCTGACAGGCGGTGACCCGGTTGCCGAAACAAGAAGAGTTCTGGAGATGAGAGATCCGCTATACCGCAGGGCAGCGGATCTGGTGATTGATACGGATATGCTATCGCTTGATGAGGTTGCGGAGAGGGTAGTGAAGGCTTTCAGCGATCAGCTTAGCCGCTTGCCGCTGTCGCGTCCATTTTGATCGAACGTGAGACTTATAAATCAGATTTTAGCTGCGGAGCAGCGGAATATTAATAGATTTAGAAAGGGAGATAGATTTTTTTGGCTCTGGAGGAGCGGTATGCTAAATACAACGTCCGATATGCTTTCATTTCTTATGCCGCTCCTCTGGAGCTGATATTTAAAATTGCAATTCACGTGCTATTAGTATGTCGCGCCTATGGCGCTATGTTCCGATACAACAAATGAAGTTTCATAAAAGTTGTCAGCGGTCAGCTATCAGCAGTAAGCAAATAATTATATCTGGAGAACAATATGGCGGGAAATTCCTATGGAGAGATATTCAGGGTTACAACATTCGGCGAATCCCATGGAAAGGGCATAGGCGCTGTAATAGACGGGTGCCCTTCGGAAATCAGTCTTTCGGCCCAGGACTTTGAATCCGAGATGGGCCGCAGGAGGCCGGGCCTTGGCGCCTATGATACGCCGAGAAATGAAATGGATATGGTGGAAATACTGTCCGGTGTCTTTGAGGGCCTTACAACCGGCGCGCCCATATCTCTGTTCATCCCCAACAGGGATGCAAGGAGTAAAAGCTACGAGACATTGAGGTCCCTTTTCAGGCCCGGACATGCGGATTACACCTATTTCAAGAAATACGGCCACTTTGATTTTCACGGTGCAGGCAGGTATTCCGCAAGGGAGACGGCTGCCAGGGTGGCCGCAGGGGTGGTTGCCGGCAAGATCCTGGATCCGAAGGGTATAATCGTGAACGCATGCACAATAGAGCTGGGCGGTATCAGGGCGGAGTCGTCCGGAATGGATAAGGTCAGCAGCAGTCCCTTGCATTGCCCTGATCCTAAGGCAGAGGTCCTGATGGCAGAGGCCCTTAAGAAGGCCAGGGATGAGGGCGATTCCCTCGGGGGCATAGTGGAAATAAGGGCAACCGGATGCCCTCCCGGCCTTGGCGAGCCCGTGTTTGACAAGCTGGACGCGGATATTGCAAAGGCTGTCATGTCCATAGGCGCTGTTAAGGGCGTGGAGATAGGCGCAGGGTTTGCGGCGGCAGGGTTAAAGGGCTCTGAGAATAATGATCCAATTACTCCGGAAGGCTTCAGGACGAACAGGGCAGGGGGCATTCTGGGCGGGATCTCAAACGGCGACGAGATCATTATAAGGGCTGCCATAAAGCCTATCCCCTCCATAGGCATGGAACAGGATACGGTTGACAGGGAGGGTCGGCCTTCAAGGATAAGTATGACAGGGAGGTTTGATGTCTGCGCCATACCCAGGGTAATACCGGTGCTTGAGGCAATGGTCAAGCTTGTCCTTGCCGATCATTACCTGCGTTTCATGGCCATGAAGGGGGCTAAGGGAGAATAGGATGGAAAGTGTCGCATACCTGGGTCCGGAGGCGACCTTCAGCCATATGGCGGCAAAGGAGCTCTATGGAGGCCTTGCCACTCTTTGCCCTGCCGACTCCATAGAGGATGTGTTTGAGATGGTTGATAAGGATGCGTGCGCCATCGGGGTCGTGCCCGTTGAGAACTCCTATGAGGGCGCCGTGAATATTACACTGGACCTTTTTTATAAATATAATCTGAGGATATGCGCAGAGACGTATGTAAGAATAAGACACAACCTGCTCAGCATGGAGGTCGATATCAGGAAGAT
>JBFYXR010000476.1:0-6357 GCA_041310455.1 Desulfobacteraceae bacterium
CTCTTCCGATCTGGCCCATGTCGGCGCACATTTCGGGGAGGAGCCGCCCATATCAGGTACAAAGGGCTCAGGCACGATCTTTTTCAGCGGGTGCTCCCTCAGGTGTTCCTTCTGCCAGAACCACCAGATCTCCCTGGGCGGCGAGGGTGATATCCTTTCAATAGAGGATCTGTTTGAAAGGGCCGTCAGGCTTATTATCGATCATGGTGTGCATAACATCAATCTGGTTACGCCTGACCACTTCTTCCCCTATACATTCCGGCTTGTCGAACTCCTGAGAGAACAGAAATATAACATTCCCATACTGTACAACACCTCGGGATATCAATCCCTCACGATGCTTAAGCCGGCAGAGGAGTATGCGGACATGTATCTGCCTGATTACAAATATTCGGATCCGGAGATCTCCATGGCCCTTTCCGGGTGCACCGACTATCCGGCCAGGGCGCTCGATGCAATAAGCGAGATGGTAAGGCAGAAGGGATTTCTGGATTCATTTGAAAAGGGAAAAGATGCGGCTTCAAGAGGAGTCCTTGTGAGGCATCTTATACTCCCAGGCAAGGTTAAAAACTCCATGGATGCGCTGACTGCCCTGTTTCTGGAGTTCGGGCCTGAGATCCCCATCAGCCTGATGTCCCAGTACCACCCCATTGCCCGGCACAGGGACCGTGACATGAACCGCAGGATAACGTTGGAGGAGTTTGACAGGGTTTATCAGCATGCCCTTGACCTGGGATTGAAAAACCTGTTTGTCCAGTTCCCCGTGGATTACCCCGACAATAATCCGCCTTTCCTGCCCGACTTTCAGGAGGATGAGCCCTTCCCCGGAAACGACCCGGAGACGGCCAAAAGACGGCAGTGAGTGATTATCCGCCGGGTCTATCCTTCGGCACGAAAGGCTTTATAAAGTCAGCAATGTCCGGTTAGGATTTTGCATCAGCATGCATCCTCGTCATGGGAGGTCCAATTTTTTAAATTGAAATGGATCTGATGCAAAATTCCGGAACAAAGGTGATCTAAAGCGGGCGGGTATGATCAATAATATCTGCCGGGACCTCAATCCCTTTAGCATTTAAGGTCCCTTTCCGCCCGCTTTACAGGCTTGATGCTTAATCCTCAGCAGGCCGCACCATTTCAATTTAAAAAATTGGACCTCCCATGACACCTATGCCGGTTACTACTCATTGCAAAATCCTAACCGGACATTGCTGTTATAAAGTATAACCGGGAAAAGTACCAGATTTTACCGGTTTAATGACTTTACTTATCCGGTGTACTTTATAATATTATTTACTGTAATATCAGTAAACCATATCCATCACTATTCCCGTTTAAATCACAAAATACCAAAGTAATATCTGCACTTTGGATTATATATTCTCAATAAGGAGGAAGGAAGAGTGGGAGACAAATTAATCTTAAAGGAACTATCTCGTTACAATATAGGTACCTATGCCGACATTATTTACCGGAACGCTATTCTCCGTGCAAAGGAAGAGGCCTACGTGTATAACAATGTCAGGTTGACCTGGTCTCAGTTCAATCAGAATGTAAACCGGCTGGTACATGCCTTAAACCGGCTGAATGTTCAGGCAGGAGATGTATTAGGCATACTGTCCTGGAATTGCCTGGAATATGCCCTTTTGTACGGTGCGGCGATGAAGGGAGGATTTATTGCCTCTCCGTATAATACACGCTTGAAGGCGCAGGAACTTGACTATCTGATCAACTATTCGGAGGCGGAAACCGTGTTTGTCGGTCCCGAACTGGTTGAGACGATTGATTCTCTTAAATCTAAGCTGCCCAAGGTAAAAAATTACATCTGCCTGGAGAAGCCTGCCCCCGGGATGTTATTTCTTGATGATCTGCTCGCCGCCAGCTCGGATGAGGAGCCCGATTTCAGCGTGCTGGAGGATGACCCGCTGTGCATAATCTACACCAGCGGCACCACCGGAGTGCCAAGGGGCGCGCTGTATACACATCGCTGCTATATGGATGATGTGCGGACACTGATCGTTGATACCCATATCGGCCCGGAAGACAGACATCTGCAGATTACACCCCTTTTCCACATTGCCGGCCATACCCACTTCCGTGACATCATGTTCGTCGGCGGTGTTAACGTCATCATCAAAAATTTTGACCCCAAGGTTGCGATGCAGGCAATCCAGGATGAAAAAATCACCTATGTGAATTTCGTGCCCACCCAGCTGGTGGCCATGCTGAACGAGCCTGATTTTGAAAAATACGACCTCAGCTCGGTCAAGCTTTTCTGGTATGGAGGATCCGCCATGCCGCTGGAAGTTCTGAAACGCGGCGTCAAGACCTTCGGGCCCATCTTTGCGCAGGGCTTTGGACAGAGTGAAAGCGGTCCTAATATCTCTCACCTGTCCAGGGAGGGGCACAATATCCTCGATAAGCCTGAAGAAGAGCAGAAGAGGCTTAAATCCGCCGGCATACCCGATATCGGTGTACATATAAGGATAGTTGATGAAGAGGGCAATGATGTTAAGGCCGGCGAATTGGGAGAGATAAAAATTCAAAGCAAGCACATGATGATTGAATACTGGAAGAAGCCGGAAGACACCAAAACTACCATTGTCGATGGCTGGCTTTATACCGGTGATATCGGCTATTATGACGAGGAAGGTTTTATTTACATCGTCGACCGTAAAAAGGATATAATCAAGTCCGGCGGTGAAAATGTCTATTCCAGAGAGGTGGAAGACGTCCTCTGCGGACACCCGGCTGTCCTGGAAGCGGTGGTGATCGGCATCCCGGACTCTTATTGGGTAGAGAAGGTCCATGCCGTAGTAGTGAAAAGACCCGGGGCCAGTGTTACCTCCGAAGAGATAATAAAGTTTTGCAAGAGTCAAATAGCCGGATACAAGGTCCCTAAATCACTGGAATTTATTGACGCCCTGCCGAAGACTGCAACGGGGAAAGTGCTGAAGAAAGACCTGAGGAAAAATCGTCAGGCGGCTTCTTAACAATAAAATTCAATGTCCGGATGCACGGGGGTTATCCATCAGGTGCATCTGGACATTGTCTTTGATGTTTCTTTTGAGAGAGTGTGCGTCCGAGACCGGTATCCCGTCTGCTACCAGTATCCAGTTGTAGCCTAAACAATCTTCTTCAATAATGTAGTCATAGATCCTGCTGCCGTCCGCCAGTGTGACAGCCTTAAGGGCCTCGGCCAGGGAGGCGTCAGCCTTATCGTTTACCATGATAGCCCTTGCCCTCCATCCGGCGGCCCCTGCGGCCCGGTTTGAATGGATATTAAAGATTACTCTCATCGGTTCTTCCTGCTCATCGGTATATCGCCAAGATTAACGTCATTAACCCTGAGATCGGCATCCAGCCGCTTATCCGGATAACCGGCCTTCATTATCGCAATTGTGTATCTGTCTGCGGATAACCCGTCAATCCAGAAGTCGCCGAAATCATCGGTCCTGGCGGTTGTCTCTTTTCCGTCCGAATTGCTGATTACGGTCACATCAGCGCCTGTTATCACCTCATCGTCTTCAGGGTCGAAGAGCGTGGCGCCTAAAAATCTCTTCGGCAGACCGATAAAATAGACGCGGGGTTTTGTCTTTAAATCCGGCCCTGAGATATCCGCCCTGCTTATCTGATCCGCCAGCTCCTCTTCATCGCCGAAGGTGAAGGCCCCTGTGGGGCATGCATCGGAGCATCTCGTCTCATTCCAGCCCTTGTCAATGAGATGGGCGCAGAAGGTGCACTTCTGTGAGATATTAAGCCCTTCATTAAACCAGATCACATCTTCATAGGGGCATTCCCTTACGCAGCTCCTGTCTCCTTTGCATTTTTCAGGATCGATGATTACTATGCCGTCCGGTCTCTTATAGATGGCCCTGTTAGGGCATGCCCTGATGCACGGGGCGTCATCGCAGTGACGGCAGATGCTGTGGAGGTAGGACACCTTCACCTTGGGGACCGATCCCCTGACCTTGTCCGTTACTTTAGTCCAGAATTGGCCTGTCAGTGGCTGTGGCCTTGCGATGGGAGACCAGTCATTGCCCACATGCTCGTCCTTGCATGCCACCTGGCAGTTATGGCAGCCGTTGCATTTGCTGATGTCTATGATTAAAACCTTGCCCATCTTTGTCTTCTCTTGCATTCCTCAGAGAAACAGAAATAAAAAAAATTTACCACGAAACCACGAAAGAACGAAAACACGAAAGTGTTAGATAATGTTTTAACAAATTCGGGTATATATATTATTTCGTGTTTTCTCCATTTCGTGCTTTCGTGATTGATATTTAATATCTTTAAAACTTTTTCGCTTCAGGAGAGCTGTCGTTATTAATAAGTTCCGGTACTAAGGGTTGCTTGAGTTATTGAGCAAAAAACTCAAACACAAACAACGCAAGCAACCCAACAAACACAAGTAACGACTTTTATCTCATGCCCTTTCCAGATACGTCATGCCTACATAATGGTCGACATCGGTAAAGGCGGTATGGACTGCCGGCTTGTAACCGTCCATGGTTATCTTTATGTCAAAGTTCTTCCTCCTGGGCAGCCATTCAACCTCCCAGTCGCCGAAATAATTAGTGACCGTCTCATGGGTCTCCCCGGTCTCGCGGCAGGCCAGCTCTACCTTTGCGCCGATGCAGACCTCCTCCATGTCCCTGGGGCAGTATACGGTTCCGGCGAGAAACACCGTGGGGATGTTGAGGTGGACGACGTTAGTCTCCTGACCCTCCAGGGGCTCGAGCTGGGTCACGCGGTTTGCCGCGATGACCCTGCAGATCTCGCTCCCGGGATCATCCAGATCGCCGAATATCAGCGCGTGGTTCGGGCATGCCTCCACGCAGCGGGGAACCTTGAGCCTTGCGGGAAGGTATGACATATAATCCGGATCATCCAGCAGCTCCGCGCACATCGTGCATTTCTGCGGCAGCTGGTATTCCTCATTCCAGTATATCGCTCCGATCGGGCACGCGTCGACAATCTGCCTCTGACCTTTTGCCTTCACAGAGTCGATAATGACGATACCGTCCGGCCTCTTGTACACAGCGCCCTCGACTGTTGCCGCTGCCATGCATGCCGGATCCTGGCAGTGTGAGCATGGCGTCTGAACGGTGGCGGTCTTTACACGGCGTGAGCTGTCGCCGCGCTCCCACTCCCGAATGTCCATCCAATGCTGACCCATTATGGGCTGTCGCTTCGACAGCGCCGTGTCATAACCGCAGTGCTCGTCCTTGCATGCTGTATAGCAGCAATAGCAGGCCATGCACATGCGGGAATCAATAGCAATACCTCGTCTCATATCGTCTTAGCCTCCTGTCTCTGTAAATATTTCTCTCTAGCCTTTTTCTGTATCGACTCGAAGCCATGGCCGAGGATGATATCCATGCAGCTCTCGGCATCCGGATCGACCGCCTTTGCCACCGTATCCAGTTTGTGTTCAAATAATTGGCCGTCAGGGATGGGCCCCTCATACTTGCAGACGTCCATCAGAGTTGAATTGGGCGCCATGCCCGGCACCATGGACCCCATAAGTTTCCCAGGGACCAGGACATTCACGCAGCCGCCGATATCCATGGATGTCTTTCCCGGCTCTACCGGGTTATAGATGGCGGAGGAGCCATAGGCATGGATAGTGTTCTCCTCAACGCGGTAAGTGACGCGGGCGACGCAGAGGACACTGCCGCGCTCATTGAAGAGCAGCATGAAGTCGCCGTCCTTGATACCCTTCTCCTTTGCCTTTTTCGGGTGTATGCGTGCGATGAGATAGGGGTTGCCGTTGATATATTTACGGTTTTCAGGTATCTCCCATAGCCAGGGTGTGGAGCTGTTGTGATGGGTGTGGTAGTCGAATCTGGGGTGCGGCGAGATAAGATGGAATGGGTACTTTCTCGCCTTGATGGAGTGATGGCCCTCCCAATCGTGTTTATAGGTTGCAATCGGTGTGCGGGCCTCGTCATACGGCGCCCAGTATAGCAGGGATTCGGAGACGAACTCGAATTTTCCTGTAAATGTGCCCAGCTTGCCTTCCTCCTGGAAATATTTATGGTTGGGCGTATCACAGGGATATCCTTCGGCAAACCAGCGAAAACCGTAATGCCTCTCCCAGTCCTCGGGTACGCCGGCTATATAGTAGCCCTTTTTAGTGAACTCCTCCCATGAGATCTTCTCACAGAGGTCGGACTTCTCCCAGAAGCGCTTGCACCATTCCAGCTCGGTGCGGCCCTCCGTGAATTTTTCCCCCCAGCCGAGACGTTCAGCAACCTGGGAGAATATCCAGTAGTCGGAACGGGACTCCCAGAGCGGCTCGATGGCCTTGTCCTGGAATACAACTATCTGCCAGCTGCATCCGGTCTGAGAGTGGCT
>JBFYXR010000477.1:0-11325 GCA_041310455.1 Desulfobacteraceae bacterium
GGAGGGAAGATCGATATGTGGAACAAGGCATGCGAGGACGCCTTCGGTTTTAATGCATCGGAAATGATCGGGAAAAATCCCTTAACCTTTGTTGCAAAAAATTACAGGCCGCTCTTCAAGGATACGCTTATCAGGGTTCTCAAGGGCGAATCCTTTTCAAACAGGCAATGGAAATATGCGGCCAACGACGGAAGGCCGGTGTATGTCCTTGCCAGGGTCTTTCCTTCGCAAAGCGCTGAGAATAACGGAGTTGAGTGCATCATCGTCAATACCGATATAACCGAGATCAGGTTAAAGCTAAAAAAGCTGAGCCTGTATGCCGCGGAAAGCAATGAAAAGCTCAAGGCCCTGTCTGAGGAGCATGATCTGCTGAAGAAGAATATAGCCACATTCATACGGAAGAAGGATAAGAATGTGAAGGAATAGAAGCCATTCAGCTCAGGACTTCATAGGTCATGATCTCTTTTGTCTTGCCTTTAACGCGTTTTTCCCCGATCTTTTCAATCTTGAACTTTCCCTTGACGTGATTGTATGTCTCCTGGCCGATAAGGATCTGGTTGGGTTCGGCTATGGATTCCAGCCTTTGGGCAAGGTTTACCGGATCTCCGATTACGGTGTAATCCATCCTTCTGGGTGATCCGATATTGCCGGCAACTACACGGCCGGTATTAATGCCGATTCTGACATCAAAACGATGTTCGGGTGCAGTTGCGTCCATTATGGTCGCCAGCTCTCTCCTCATTTTCAGGGCCGCCTGGATTGCCCTCTCCGCATCGCCCTCCTTTTCCATGGGCGCGCCGAATACCGCCATAAGTGCGTCGCCTATATATTTATCAAGGGTCCCGTCAAACTCAAATATGATGTCGGTCATGCGGGAAAAAAACCGGTTGAGGATCATGTTTATCTCCCTGGGGGGCATCTTTTCCGAGAGATGGGTGAACCCGATAATATCGGCGAAAAGTATGGTAGCCGTCAGGTCCTTGGGATCCATGATGTTGTCTTTTGTCTCCTGTCCTCCCTTGAGGATCATCTCGATCACCTGGGGGGAATGAAATCTTTCCAGCCTGCTTCTCATCATCTCCTCTTCCCGGATCTGTTCGTTAAGGCTTGCCTGCTCTATGATCAGGGCCATCTGGCTGCTTATCGTCTGAAGGAGCTGGAGGTCATCCTGGTCGAAATGGTTGTCCATCCTTATGCTTCCCAGCTGTATCACACCGATAATGGTGTCTTTTTTCCACAGCGGGACGCACATGGCCGATCTGATCTGCTGCAGGAACAGGCTTTTTCCGTGATCCAGTCTGGAATCCGTCATTGCGTTTGACGTCAGGAGAGAAACCTTGTCCTTTATTACCTTGTTGACAATGGTCCTGCTGGCCTTGAGCTCACCCTTGTCCTTTATCTTTTTATTTTTTACCTTCACAACAACCGGGATAAGCTCATCCTTGCCTTTTTCCCCGGTCAATATCAGGAAACCGTAATCAGCATCGATGATCATAAAAATCAGGTCCATTATTTTGTTGAGGAGCTCGTTGAAGTCCCCTATGGAATTAAGCTGCCTGCTGATCTCGAAAAGCACAAAAAGGACCTTGTTGCTTCTCTCAAGCTTGGACACGCCTTCCTTTGTAATATCCCTCTTTCTGAAATCCGCGTGCGAGACCGGAGCATGATTGCCGGTTAAGCCTTCAATAAGAAGCTCTTCCGACTGCCTGTATGTGCCTAAAGGATTGCTTTTAATAATCCTTAAATCTTCCGGGCCTTCATCGGTATCAAATATAATTGCATCAGAGCCTTCATAGTGATCTGCCAGGTCGTTTTTTAAATTAAATATGAGCCTGGTGACGCCGATCTTTATCTGGTCATCCTGCTTCAGAAGGACATTCTGTATGGTTTTGCCGTTTACCTTTGTTCCGTTGTAGCTCCCCAGGTCGACGAGAAAGTAATCCTTCTTCGACTTTGTTATCCTGGCATGGTTGCGTGATATCGTGCTGTCCTTAAGAACGATGTCGTTTTCCTTTCCACGTCCTATTGTAATCTCATCCTTAAGGATCGGGTAATCAAAAATCCTGCCGTCATTTGCAATTACATGGATGCTGGGCATATAAGATTTCCTTTGTTCCGGTTAATTCATTTTATGCGGGTTAATAATTACTGGAATGACACCAGTACAACGGTTATGTTGTCCGTGCCTCCGGCCAGATTAGCATCCAGGACCAGGGAAAGGCCGATCTTGTAAAGGGACTTATCCTGCACGGATTCAATGATCTTAAGCATCTTATCATCGCTGACCATGTTGTACAGGCCGTCGGAGCAGATAAGGTACATGTCCTTCGGCATTATCTCGGATTTGAATACATCTATTTTAGAACTTGCGTTAATATGCCCCAATGCCCTGGTCAGGATATGCCTGAGAGGATGCTCCCCTGCCTCTTCTTCGGAAATAATGCCGCTCCTGGCGTGTTCCATGGCCAGGCTGTGGTCTGTTGTAATCTGTCTGATTTCCCTGCCCCTTATCCTGTATAAACGGCTGTCCCCGACATTTACCACGGCAAGATATTCACCATCAATTACAGCGCCGGAGACTGTTGTGCCCATGCCTTTCATAGAGGGATCCGAACGGCCTGCCTCCCTGATCCTGAGATGGCTTAAATAAGTTCCGGCCAGCAGCCTGTTTGTCTCAAGACTGAGGTTTTCCCTGCATTGCACAGGCCAGTGTATTTTTTGAACGCGCGATGAGGCAATAAATTCATTGATGGTCTTTATAGCCAGGCTGCTGGCGGCTTCGCCCGAGGCATGACCTCCCATGCCGTCCGCGACAAGAAAAAGCCCCTCGTCATTATTGCAGAGAAAACTGTCTTCGTTATTTTTATTTATCTTTCCGGCATCTGAGAAACCGAATGATTTAAAGTCCATAAATACTGACCTGCTGATGATTATGAAAAAAAGTAAAATAGCGGGCGAATAAAGAGAAGAAAGGATAAATAAATATTAAAAAATTACTACCATAACCAGTTGCCGTCCCTGTCCCACCGGCTGTTGACATTCATCCCAAGCCTGGAGAGTATATGATGAAAAAGGAATCTCCTGTTGCCCCTGAAATAACCGAGCTCAACATCATAGTCATGGGGCTGATATCCTTCTGAAAGGGCTTCGGAGAGGGTCATTGTCTGAGCCGTTTTACCGTCAACACAGATAAGATCAAAATGAATAGAGTGATATAATTTGTCCTCAGGTGTGATAACCACAACCGCGTTGCCCGGTATCTTTTCCTCAACGGTTATATAAATGCTGAAAAATAACAGGATGATAATCAGGCTGATCGATATGACAGTAATTATCTTCCATTTCTTGCTCATGTAAACAGCCCCGTCAACATGTAGAAGGAGATATAGTGCAGGTTTTCTTCAGCCGTGTGATTAAAATAAAACCACCCGGAGGCCCGCATTATCAGATAATGAAATCAAATTCATTCCCGCACGCCGGATCTCAGTCCAACAGCCCGATGTCTGCAGGAAAATCAAGTATGGTCAATATAAATAACGTGTGGAAAAGGCTTCGGAATCTGCCTGATAGACCTTTCCAGCCTGGCGGTTAAAACTCCTATGCTAAAGCCGGAAAGATTAAGTGTCTTTTAATGGACACTATCTACATAATAAAAAGATATAAGTCAATTATTTAAGCATTAAATTGTTGCGTGTAACTTAAATCCGATCCAGTCGCCGTTAAATAAGGCCGGCCGGCGCGGAGCAGCGTCTAACACCGGATCAGGCTGCCGGAAAAAATCAGATCGGACGGGCTTCATTCTGCATCCTGCATTACATATCAATTCTTCTTTTCGTCATCCTTCTTTACAACCGGAATCTTGAAAAACTGTACGCCTTCCTGCTTGAGGAGGGTCTCCTCGTTTTCTGTTGCCGATCCCCTGATGTTTCTCTCTTTTGAGACGCCGTAATGTATCTTCAGGGCCTCTTTGGCAAAGTCAGAGCCAAGATCCTCAAACTCTCTGTTGATGTAATTGACCATCTCCTTTGCCAGTTTTTTGTAATTGATTTTTTCAGCCTCAGGCAAAGATGCGGGAGCCGGGGAGGACTTGATAGCGGTCACCGGGGAAAGCAATTTTCTGATTTTGGTGTCATTGCAATGGGGGCAGCTCACCATCTTCCCGGAGTTCTGGTTTTCATAGGACTCCAGGTTTTCAAACCATCCCTCGAATATATGCCCCTTGGAGCACTGCAGATCAAATGCGATCATCTGTTGTAAATCCCTGTTTAATAATAATTCATATTAGCAGATTTATTAACAATTTGTCCATATATATCATCAACATGAAACAGGCATATATTCTATGCCTTGAGGCCGATTACAACCCGACATCAGTCAGCAGTTCTTTATTCCCCGTCATGTCTTTCCACAGGAGGTCCGACAGCCTGGAATGGACCGGCCCGGGAACGCCTTTACCTATGACCTTTCCGTCAAAGCGCACGACGGGGACCAGGTTAATGGATGTGCCCATCATCATCACCTCGGATGAATGGTAGACATCTTCCTGAGATATCTTGGCAAACTGCACCCCCTTTATGGTTTGCTCATGCTCCAGGGCCAGGGCCAGTTGAAACACCCTGCGGGCGGTAGTCCCTGCAAGGGTATTCTCAAATTCGGGTATCCTGAGATAGCCGTCTTCAGACACAATGCAGATGTTTTCCGTGGAACCCTCTCCGATAAAGCCCTCCTCATCCAGGTTGACCGAGTATTTGCAGCCCGCCTTCACTGCCTCCATTTTCATGAGGACATTGGGCAAATAATTGCATGATTTAATTACGGCAAAGAAGGGATGTTTTACGGGGACCCTGCTTGTGATCGCACAGACGCCTTCAGCGTAATCGGTTTCCGGCGGCCTGTGGTGGCGTATAATGTTTATATATAACTGGCTTGAGGGGCACTCATAGGGGTTGGTGGAAAACCCGCCGGGTCCCCTTGAGATGATTATCCTTATGACGCAGTTTTTTTCTCCACCTTTTATGATAAGGCTTTTTATGATCTCCCTTATATTTTCATGCCCTGGAGGAAAATCCATGGAAACAGCCTTTGCGGATCGCTCAAGCCTCTGAAGGTGCGCCTCCATCTGGTATATCTTTCCGTTAACACAGCGCATTACGTCAAATACTCCATCGCCCCTGTGGACCAGATGGTCATCACAGGGGATAAGCATCAGGTCAGGGTCCGTGACATAACCGTTAAACCAGCTTGAGTACATTATGAGATATTCGGAATGCCATGGTTTCTTCTCAGTGTCCAGATTTATAAGGAAATTTTCTTTTGTAACCAAGTTGAGATCTATTGTCATTTTTTACCGGCAGCAAGTTTTTGTGGTTGTTGGAATTCTGTCTTTTCTTGACAGTCAGGATTCTTATATCTATGATCCATTGTCTTCAAATTTATACGCTAAACAAAAAACTCTTAAAAATCAATTTTTTTCGGCAGATTATGAGGAGACCTGAGATGAACGAAAATAAATATCTGATAGATGAATTGAAGGTGCAGGATTCATGGAGGCTGTTTCGAGTGCTTTCTGAATTTGTAGATGGATTCGAGGCTATGGCAAATGTATCTCCGGCTGTTTCAATCTTCGGGTCAGCCCGAACCCAGCCGAAGAGCCCTGCATACAAAATGACTGAAAAAATAGCTTCTGCGCTGGTGAAAAAAGGCTTTAACATTATTTCAGGGGGCGGGCCGGGGATCATGGAGGCCGCCAATAAAGGGGCCGCGGAGGCAGGCGGTAAATCGATAGGCCTTAATATCGAGCTGCCGTTTGAACAAAAGCCCAACTGTTATGCCAATGTCAGACTTGACTTCAGATATTTTTTCATTAGAAGGGTCATGTTTGTAAAATATGCCGTGGCCTATGTCGTCATGCCCGGAGGATTCGGGACACTTGATGAGTTTTTTGAAGCAATCACACTGATACAGACTAAAAAGATAAGGCCGTTCCCGGTTATTCTGATGGATTCGGCATACTGGAAAGGGCTTATATCCTGGATGAAGGGAACTATGGTTAAGGACAAGACCATCTCAGAATCAGATATGGACATATTTCAACTGGTTGATGATCCGGATAAGGCTGTGGAAATAATAACAAGGACGGTGGTCATCTGAGATACGATAATATCGATATTGCCTTCCTGCATGAAAAGGCTATGGATTGCGGGATAAAATTATCCCAAAAGCATCTTGATCTTATCGAAGTCTATCTTAAGGAATTGATCGAGTGGAATTCCAGGATGAATCTCACGGGGATTACCGAACCGGGAAGGATGATCGTAGAGCTCTTCCTGGATTCGCTTATTGCCGTTCCGCATATCCCTCCCATGGGCAGGATGCTTGATGCGGGCTCGGGTGCGGGATTCCCGGCAGTCTTGATAAAGCTGGCTGTCCCGGACCTGAGTCTCCGCCTGGTTGAGGCCAATTCAAAAAAGGTCAGTTTCCTGAAGCAGGTAATTCGTCTGTTAAAGCTGGACAGCATTGAGGTCATGAACGGAAGGATAGAATCAATAAAAGAAGAGCTCGGCCCCGGCGGGTTTGATGTGGTAACCTCCCGCGCCATGGCAGGCCTGAATCAGATTATCAAATGGTGCGCCGGCCTTCTTGATGGGGGAGGGCGGCTTGTATACTTCGCAGGCAGCAGGGTTGAGGAGGACCTGGAAAACAGCAGGCTCATGATGCCGGATTATAACCTGTCCGTGGATCAACTTGTCCCCTATCAGCTGCCCGGCATGAAGGGCGGCCGAAGTCTGGTCATACTCAGGAAAGAAACGGTCAAATGAAATAAAAGAGGGCCTTGAGGATTTAATGATAATGCCTCAAGACCCCCTCCGGATTGATGGAATTACTTCTGATATTTGAATGAAAGACTCAATCTTGCCCTGTATGTTTTAATTACCCCGTCTTCAACCGTTACGTCAAGTTTTGTGACCTCTGCTATCCTGAGATCTTTAAGGCTTTTCCCCGCGGTTTTTATGGCGACTGATGCGGCATCTTCCCATGATTTATCGCTTGTCCCTACCAACTCAATAATTTTGTAAGTGCTTCCTGGCATTTCATGCCTCCTTGTTTAAAAAGGTTGATAATGACAACACCCTGCGAGAACCGGTTCACCTCCTTTCATTAGAATGGATTTTACAAAAAGTTTTATGCGCCTTACTGTTAAAAGGATGCAGTTATATGAATGCTGGCGAAATGAATTTGAATTGTACGCATTGCAGTCTAAATCCATTGTAAAAAATGATCCCGCCCGATATTTACGGTCATCCTCTTTTATCCGGAAAATCTTAACCTCATTTTTCAATCAGACTTGTCATTAGTGATTGTAATGCATTATGGAACTCATATGTATTAAATTATATCAATACTATCTGAGCTTTTCAATACAACACTATTATGGCTGCAATATATTATATAAGAAACCCATATTCATGAAACTCGCGTCGGTATTTATTTTTCTAGCATTGTTATATTTGCTTATGCATGATACTTGTTTCGGCTGTCTATAGTAGAATACTCATCGTTGTTTTCAATTACTCTTTCATGGAACGATTATATTCACTTGACTTTTAATAATTTATCTTATATATTTCCAAATACAAAAGTTTTTAATATTAACTCAACCGAAAGGAGATACTATGGCTACTGCTAATCAAATTAAATACAGGATGGGACAGGCGAAGAAAAAATTGGCAAAACTGAACAAAGAGATTGCATCTACCAAAGCCAACATCAAGAAGCTGGAAGCGGATGTAAAGAAGGCCAAGGTTGCCAAACCGAAAAAGAAAGCCGCTGCCAAGAAAAAGGCTGCCCCGAAGAAAGCAAAGAAAGCAGCAAAGAAGGGAAAGTAAGCTTTTTCTCTTTAAATAAAAATTATGTGGATCCTGATGGCTCCAGGATTGAAGCATGGTTATGTGTTTTTAAAAATCATATAACCGTTGCTGGGGATTAAGAAGCCCGGATCATGAGTCAATACCGCTCAGGTTCCATGCAGCTATCTGATCTATCATCCTGGCTTTATGACTGCCGGGCCAGAAATATCGCCCGCAGGAAGGGCAGAGGTGTATGCCGGAATTAATCTGGGAATAGGTGTATTCCGGTATGAGGGCTTTTGCTTCTTCAAGGGGTACCCTTTTCAAAAGGGTGTTGCATACCAGGCATCTGGTGAACCATCGTGAATTATCCGTCGGAAGAAAACCTTTTCTGATTATTTCCTGGAGTTGTGTGCGGACGTGATCCGTCCCGATAAACAGGGAGGGGCTGTATTTTTCTATAGTACGTCTGTCCCTTGACAATAACAGACGTCCTTCACGGATAAATACGTCAATCATTCCCGACTTGTAGAATGGCCGGTAATGGGTGTCACAACCCATTACCCTCAGCCATTTGGCAAGGCGCCCTAACATCACATCCGCTACAAATCTTGTTTCAGCGGGGCTCGTCATCAAATGATCTCCCTGGATTCAAATCGGTTGACTCATGTCATCTTCTATAATAAACTCACATTAATTATTTAAATACAAAGGTCAAGGGAAACCGGGATAACTCGCCGGGCATTGAATCGAATACCATGACGGCATAAATCCCGATTCATTGGTATCTCCAGGTTTACTGCCCACAGCGTAGCAAATAATTGCGCATTTTATTTATTAATAATGCATGAAGTGCTGCATATAATATTTCATCAAATTAAATACTGCTTTTTATATAGAATAGATTCCGAAAAAACCACAAACTGAGTTTATATAATGAAGAAGATAGTTATTGAAGGCGGCAACTCCCTCAGGGGCACCGTCAGGGTAAGCGGCGCTAAAAATGCGGCACTGCCTGCAATCGCGGCGTGCATCCTGACCGGCGGCTGGCATAAGATCCACCAGATTCCGGCCCTCAGGGATATCATTACAATAAAAAACATAATGTCCAGCATGGGAGCGGCCTTTCATGATAATGACGACAGATCGCTCTCAGTCAACACTGAGAATATCTTTGAGTATGAGGCCTCCTATGACCTGGTTAAGACCATGAGGGCATCCATATTGCTGCTGGGCCCGCTTCTTGCCCGGTTAGGCAAGGCCAGGATATCACTTCCGGGCGGATGCGCCATAGGGGCAAGGCCTGTTAACCTGCATCTCAAAGCGCTGTCTGCAATGGGCGTGGATATGCGACTGGAACACGGATATATCAGCGCGGAGGTAAAACGGCTCAAGGGCGCGAACATATTTTTTGACACACCGACCGTAACCGGCACGGAGAACATAATGATGGCGGCGGTTACGGCGGACGGTAGAAGCGTCCTCAATAATGCGGCAAAGGAGCCGGAGATCATCGACCTGGCCGATATGCTGCGGAAGATGGGCGCAGAGATAAAGGGAGATGGTACGGACACGATCATTATTGAAGGGGTAAAAGAACTGAAACCGGCCGTGCATACCATAATACCTGACAGGATCGAGGCCGGCACTTTCATGATAGCCTCCGCCATGACGCATGGAGATATAACCATACAGAACTGCCGTCCCGACCATCTCTATGCGGTCATTGAAAAGCTTCGGGCTGTCGGGGCCGAGATAGAGTCCGGGGAGGATATTTTCTACATTAAAGGCCCAGAAACAATAAACAGCGTTGATATAACCACGATGCCATTTCCAGGCTTCCCCACCGATCTCCAGGCGCAGTTTATGACGCTTATGTGTGTCGCAAACGGTGCAAGCATGATCGAAGAGACCATATTCGAAAACAGATTCATTCATGTAAGCGAACTGGAAAGAATGGGGGCTGATATCACAATCAACGGCAATCAGGCACTTGTCCGCGGCAGGGCCAACCTTCTGGCTGCTCCTGTCATGGCCACAGATCTTCGGGCCAGCGCGTCCCTTATCCTTGCCGGCCTGGTGGCGATTGACGGCAAGACGGAAGTAAACCGCATCTATCATCTTGACAGGGGATATGAGGCATTGGAGGAGAAATTCCGTGCCCTCGGGGCTAACATCAGGAGAGAAGAAGCTTGAGGTAGTCAAACGCCCGCTGGTTCCGGTCCTTTTCTTTTTTATTTCCGGAATTGTGGCAGGCCGTGCACTCTTATCCTTTAATCAACACATATATTTTCCGCTGATCATTCTCACGGCCGCAATTTTCATCCTGTCCTTTATCCTGCGGCGAAGCTATTTCAGGCTCATATGCCTGTTGCTGATGTTTTTTTTCATCGGTGCATCCTTTGTCATTCACACATCCATGAATCCTCCCGTTCTGCTGGAGCTTACGGAAGGCAAAAAAGGTATCGTCCTTGAGGGGACTGTACTGAGCACGGAGACGGTTAATCAGGAGAGGGCAAGGTTTGATCTGTCCGTAGAAACAGCCTTTGTTGATCAGGATATCATACCCATTAGAGAAAAGGTATCCGTAACGGTATATAAGAATATCGTTGATCTTGAGCCGGGCCGGCGCATCAGGTTTCCTGCCACACTAAGGCCTTTTCAGAATTTCAACAATCCCGGAAGATATGAATACGAAGGGATTATGCGCCTGAGAGGATATTCCTGCCGGGCGTCCGTATCGGACGGCAGGTATATCGTGCCCATGGGCAGGGGGGACTCCGGTCTGTTGATGAAGGCCATGGAGTCTGCCAGGGCGCCGATAAGAAGATTCATCAACGATAATCTGTCGGAGAGAAACGGGGCGGTTTACAGGGCGCTTATACTCGGTGAGATGCAGGGTATAGACAATGATCTCAGGGAACCCTTCAACATAACGGGCCTTGGCCATGTGCTCTCCGTGTCGGGCATGCACGTCGGGCTTGTTGCGGCAGTATGCTTCGCACTTTTCAGATTTCTCTTCTCCCGGTCCTACAGCCTGATGCTGAGGATGGACATCCGCAAGCTGGCGGCTGTCGTCACGTGCATCTGCGTGTATGGCTATACCTTCATTGCCGGCTTTCAGGTGTCCGCCAAAAGGGCGATGATAATGGCGATCACCTACCTGCTTTCCATGGTGATCGGCAGGGAAAAGGACCCCTGGTCCACCCTGGCGCTCGCGGCCGTCATTGTCCTGGCGCTGGATCCCAACGATCTTTTTAATATCTCCTTTCAGCTTTCTTTCATAGCCGTCATAGGGATATTCTGGCTGTCGCCGGAGATATACCGTCTGGCAAAGGAGAGGTTCGGGGACACCGCAAGGGGAGGCGTGCTGCCGCGCATCTATATATACTTCTCAAGCCTGCTTATAATAACCCTTTCGGCGGTGATATTTCTTCTGCCTGCGACAACATATTATTTCTACCGGAGATCGGAAGAG
>JBFYXR010000478.1:0-2489 GCA_041310455.1 Desulfobacteraceae bacterium
GTAGTTGTGGAGGGGGTGGCATAAGAAAAAAGCAGAGGGTCACCTTTCTTCTTCACTGTGTTTCTGTCAATGCCAGTGACTGACCCGGTCTATTTACTTGTCAAAAATTTTTAAAAACTTGTCAGGAGGCAAAACATGAACCATTTGAGGATAATCAGGAAATTGAGAATTCCCTTAGTTATGGGTGTTCTGTGTGCGATGTCTATTCTGCCCGTTTATTCGGCTTTGGCAGCAGCGGATATTGCCGGTGTCAGTATTGAGAAGTTTGAGCTGAAACAGAATAGTGTCTGGGAATATACGTGGGAGGTAACTGTGTCAAATAAGGGGAAGGCACAGGCAGATGGATTGACGCTCCAGATTTCACATAAAACGCGCACCTCTGCTGATAACTTCGTGCCTGTCGAAAACGGGACCCAGGCTTTTTCCTTTGATACAAAGCAGCCTGCAAAGTCTGTTGCGGGCTCATCGCCCGGCGGCAGGCAGATTCTTGGCCCTGACGCGCAACAGCCCGAAAAGAAACTTTCGGGAGCATATGTTTTTTATCACCCCTATGATCGTCTCCGAGCAAAGGTCATTCAGAACGGCAAGACTCTCGCGTATAAGGATCTGGATCTGCCCAGACTTTCCATCAAGATAGGGCCGGTCTCCTTCATTGCCTCGGATACACCTGGCCGTGTAAAATGGCAGTCCACTGTCACCAATGAGGGGATTCTGCCCATAAGCAATTTATCAGTGCGAACTTCACGGAAAACCTCGATCAATGGCACCTGGACAGCCCTTGGCGCCGGCAGTTTCGTCGTAAACGATATATCTTTGAAACAGAATGAAAGTGTGCCCATATCAAGTTATGCGACTGTCAGTGATGTCACCCCGAATGAATTCCTTTATTTACGTATAAATGTTGAGGCAGGCGAAGGGCCGCTTCAGGCAGACACCGAGGTAAAGTACCTGCCGCCGCAGGAAACAAAATCCCTATCGCCGGCTGACATGAAGAAACAAATAAAGAAATAGCACTTGACGGAGGAGGTGAAATAGCGTGAACGACACCCATTTCAGCTGTGACGTCCTTGTAATAGGCGGGAGCACCGCGGGTTGTTTTGCCGCAGTCACCGCTAAAAAAAATGGCCTGGATGTCATGGTTGTGGACAAGGCATACAGCGGAAAGGCCGGCGCCAGCATCATGGCAAGCGGTTTCTGGGCGGTATTCAATCCGGATTGGGGCATGGATTATGATTCCACCCTGGACAGGCTCAACAAAAACAGCTCCTATCTGAACAACCGCACATGGACTGAACTCTTCCTTCAGGAATCATGGGGCACTTACCTGGACCTGAAGGCATGGGGCGTCAAATTCCCTGTCCCCGAAGAAGAAATGGCTGAGTTTTTCAGGAAATCCATAATCGGCGATGACAGGGCGGGCCACCACAGGGATGATCCTCATATGCACTTTGGCATCGTTCCCCTGAGGCACCGCGCAGTAACCCCCCCATTGAGAAGATGCGCAGAGGGTATAGGCGTCAGGTTCCTGGACCGCGTGATGATCACGGACCTGATCAAGATAAACAACAGGGTGGCGGGCGCTGTAGGCTTCCCCATGGATGAAGACATTTGCTACGTGATCCAATCCAGGGCAGTTATCATGTCCGCAGGAAGAAACTACTTCAAGTCTCCCGGCATGAACATATCCGGTCAGACAGGCGACGGTGACGCCATGGCCTACCGGGCGGGTGCGCTCATCAGCGGCAAGGAATTCCCGGATATGCACATGACCATCGCAAAAGACCCCATGTGGAAGGGAAACGGTGAGATGTACCCCGCGTATTTTCAGTTCGATGACGCCCTGGGACGGCGTATCCCGAACAAGGGCTTTGATCTTTCGTTAGCCAGCACGATCCACGCAGGATACGGACCGATTATCTGGGACTTTGATAAGGCCACGGAAAACGACCTGCGGTCGATACGCGAGTATTTGAAGAAACGCGGCAATCCCAAAGAAATCGAGAGGGTGGGCATTGATCCTGAAAAGGGCGGAAAGTATCCCATGATAGGCGGGGCGGCTGCCGGAGGCTCCCAGGAACACACGGCCGGCTTGTGGCCGGTTGATACGGACTGTTCCTCGAATATAGAGGGATTGTATTCCGCCGGTGACAGCTGCTGCACCTGGCTGTGGGGCGCCATCATCCAGGGTCCTCCTCCCGGCCTTTCCCCGGCGGCTATCACCGGCAAACATGCAGGGGCCGGCGCTTCACGTTATGCGCATGACACGGCCGCGGTTGAACTGACCGAGAGGGACATAGCGGTTTTCAGGGAACATGCATTAGGCTATGCCGGGCGACGCTCGGGCTTCAGCCCCCGCTGGGTCATTCAGCTGCTTCAAAATTACATGATGCCCTATTATGTCCTGCATATCAAAAAGGCAGACCGCCTCATTGCCACGCTGGGACTGGTCGGATTTCTGAGAGAATATATGGTCCCGCGGATGTATTCGA
>JBFYXR010000480.1:0-2849 GCA_041310455.1 Desulfobacteraceae bacterium
GCGAAGCGTAATCCGTGCCATAAGAGCATTCACCTGGCACGGATTACAAATCCGCGCCAGCGGTCATATCTTTTCCTGTCGCCCGACGCCCGACGCCTGAAGCCTCCTACAAGTGTATCACCTCCCCGTACGCAGCAGCTGCTGCTTCCATAATTGCCTCCGACATTGTCGGGTGGGGATGGACGGCTTTCATGATCTCGTGTGCCGTGGTTTCGAGCTTCCTTGCCACCACTATCTCCGAGATCATCTCAGTGACATTTGCCCCTATCATGTGGGCGCCAAGCAGTTCGCCATAGGCAGAATCAAAAATAAGCTTCACAAAACCATCCCTCGATCCTGATGCACTGGCTTTTCCGGAGGCAGTAAAGGGAAACTTGCCCACCTTGATGTCATAACCGGCAGCTCTGGCAGCAGATTCAGTCAATCCGCATGAGGCAATCTCGGGAGTGGTGTAAATACAGGATGGAATATTTGAATAATCAACCGGTTCAGTATCAAGCCCTGCAATCTTTTCGACACATGCAATGCCCTCTGCTGATGCTACATGGGCAAGGGCGGGACCATGTACGATATCTCCGATTGCATAGATTCCCTGAACGTTTGTTCTGTAAAAATCATCAACAACCACTTTGCCTTTTTCTGTCTTGACGCCGGCCTCTTCCAGTCCTATCCCTTCCAGATTTGTTTCAACACCGACTGCCGAAAAAACAATATCTGCCTCCACCTCCTCGTAGCCTTTGGGCGTCTTTATCCTGACTTTGCATTTTTCACCGGAGGTATCTGCGGATTCCACCGATGAATCTGTAAGCACCCCCATTTTCATCTTCCTGAATGACCGCTCCAATTGTTTTGACACCTCTTCATCTTCATTCGGGACTATCCTCGGAAGGAATTCCACCAGGGTTACGTTAGTGCCCAGTGTCTGGTAGAAGCAGGCGAATTCACTCCCGATTGCCCCTGACCCGACCACAACCATCGATTCAGGCTGTTTCTCCAGGCTCATTGCCTCCCTGTATCCGATAATTCTTTTCCCGTCCTGCTTAAGGCCAGGCAGTTCCTTCGACCGTGCGCCCGTTGCAAGAATAATATTACTTGCGGTGAAAGTCTTTTTCTCACCTTCCTGGTTTCTCACTTCAACCATGTTGTTTTTCCCGGCTATACCAAATCCTTCCAACAATTCAATATTGTTTTTCTTAAAGAGAAACCTGACTCCCTTGCTCATACCTTCGGCGATGCCACGGCTCCGGGCAATTATCGCTCCGAAGTCGGGCTTAATATCCCCCTCTATCCTTATGCCGTACTCTGAAGCATGATTCATATAATCGAGTACCTGGGCGCTCTTTAGCAGCGCCTTTGTAGGTATGCAGCCCCAGTTGAGGCAGATTCCGCCGATTTCGGCCCTTTCAACCACGGCGACTTTCATTTTAAGCTGCGATGCCCTTATGGCTGCAACATAGCCGCCCGGGCCGCTTCCGATAACTATAAGGTCATAATCCATATCAGTCGTGTTTCAATATTAGAATTTTGTTTTCAGATCTTTTTACGGTTCCGTTAACCATGTCTGCAATTTTAGCAATAATCCAGATTATTACAAGCGTGAAAATAATAGTGGCGCCAACAGGAATTCCGGCAAAGTATGAGATAGCGTATCCTGCCGAGGTGCCAATGAATGCTGCGGCTATCGACCATGCTACAATCCTTGAATAGACTTTCGTGAAGATCATTGCAATATTCGGCGGAATCGTAAGGAGTGAGATCACCAGCACCACTCCTGCCATCCTGATGTTCAGTACGATTGTCAGGGCTATGAGTGAGGTTGTTATGTACTTGAAGGCGTTTACGTATGGAGAGTAAGTCCTCGCAAACTGCTCATCGAACGAGATATAGAGGATTGTCCTGTAAAATATGGTGAAATATATTATAAGTATGGCCGACATAATTCCAAGGGCAATTATATCCCCGTATGTCACCGTCAGAATGCTCCCGAAAAGGTAGCTCATGAGGTTGGGAGTATAGCCCGGGGTCAGATAGATAAAAATAATCCCCGTGGCCATACCCAGAGCCCAAAGAATCCCAATTGCAGAGTCCTCCCTTATCTTTTGCCTCACTGACAAATATTCAATCCCAAGGGCCGAAAGAATGCTGAATATTGCCGCGCCCACAACCGGATTAATCCCTATAAAATAGCCGATCCCTATTCCGCCGAATGATGCATGGGTGATTCCCCCGCTGAGAAAAACCATTTTTCTTGAAACGATATATGTACCTGCCAATCCGGCCGTTATGCTAGCAAAGAGTGCTCCGAGAAGCCCCTTGATAATAAACTCATATTGAAATATGTTTCCTTCCACTTATCAGTGTTTTTTCAGGACGGTATGCGGAACCTCGCCGTGGGTTATAAGCTGGATGGGACAGCCGTATGCAAGCAGATCCTCGTTTGAGATCTCCGATGAGGGATGATAATGAAGATGCCTGTTTACGCAGGCAAATGATTTTATATGTGCCGATATTGTGCCGATATCGTGTGAAACCATGAGTATCGCCATTCTCTTGTTAAGCAGCCTCAGTTTTTCATAAAAGTCATTTTCGAAGTTCGTATCGACAAAATTTCCGGGTTCGTCAAGAAGCAGAAGCTTCGGATCGCCGATTACTGCCCTGCCGAGGTACACTCTCTGAAGCTGGCCGCCTGAGAGCTCGCTCAGTGATGAGCCGGAGAGTTCATCGAGACCCAGCTCATCAATTACCTGCCTCGCTTTTTTCCTGTCGGGTGAAGACATGATGGATGCCACTCCCTTATGCATCATCAATCCTGAAAGTATTACATCCGTTACCGTGACCGGGAAATTATT
>JBFYXR010000483.1:0-5778 GCA_041310455.1 Desulfobacteraceae bacterium
ATCTGGCATGCTCCGCTTTCAGAGTTATCACGCAGGAAGACATTCCTTATAAAACAGGCGAGGATACTCTTTATAGCCGGCCGCAGCTCGCTGAAAGACAAAGTGGAACTCAGAGCTTCGGCACTTACATTTTACACCCTGCTTTCAATCATCCCCGTTATTGCAATAGCGTTCGCAATAGCCAAGGGATTCGGCCTCGATCAGAACCTTGAATCAGTCATCACCAGTTCAAAGGATTTTCAGTCGTATAGCAAGATCCTTACTCCGCTTCTCGATAGGGCGAGGCTTTCGATCCAGGAGACAAGTGGTGGCTATATCGCAGGCGTTGGAATGATAATACTCTTCTGGTCGGTGATATCGCTTCTGGGACAGATTGAAAGTTCATTCAATCATATCTGGCAGATAGCATCCGCCAGGCCCTGGTACAGAAAATTCACGGATTACCTTACCATAATGCTGTTCGCGCCTGTGCTTCTGATCCTGTCAAGCAGCATCACCGTTTTTGTCAGCACTGCGCTTACGGAATTCATGTCGAAAGCGCCGATCCTGGCCTTTTTTAAGCCGGTTATAAGCTTCCTGATCAAATTTGCCCCCTTTCTGCTTACCTGGACAAGCCTGACTCTTTTGTTCATTGTGATGCCGAATGCAAAGGTAAAATTCATGCCGGCGATGATCTCGGGCATAATTGCAGGTTCGCTCCTTAAGATCCTTCAATGGCTCTACCTTGACCTTCAGTTTGGCATTACAAAGCTGAGTGCTATCTATGGAGGTCTTGCAGCGATCCCCCTTTTTATCATCTTTCTTCAGACAACATGGATAATTATTCTGATAGGGGCAGAGCTCTCTTTTGCCAACCAGAATATTTCAAGGTACGAATACGAATCCGAGGCGCTTAATGTTAGCCTTTTCCATAAAAGAGCCCTTGTGATCCTGATAATGAATATGATCATCAGGAACTTTGCTGTGGGAGAGAAGCCTGTTGGCGCCGAGAGTATCGGAAAATCCCTCAAGATACCCGTGCGCCTTGCGCGCGACATTCTTGAGGACCTCACAAAAGCAAATCTTGTTTCTGTTATATATGAAAAAGACCAGATCGAAAGGCTCTATCAGCCGGCGCTTGATATTAACAAGCTTACAGTGAGTTATGTGCTTTCTAAGCTCGATAAGAGGGGTACTGAAAATCAGACTGTGATCAGCAACAAAGACTATGAGAGGATTGTCGCCATGCTTGAAAAATTTGACAAAATCACTGCCAAATCAGATTCAAATATCCTGATCAGGGATCTTTGAGAACAGCCTCCTCATTTTTGCTTTTAACCGCCCTCTTTTTCCTGAATTGCTCTACAAAATTTATGAATTCAGAGAATGAATTCCATCTGTTGAACAGATAGTGGGGAAGTGGAAGAATGATATGGCGCGTGACCTTCTGCTTTTTCCAGTAGCTGTTTACATTTTCGGATGGAAAGACCCTGTCAATTTCACTTGATACCGCATAATCCCATCTGAAACCCGGTTCTGGCTGCTCCATTATCCTGTTATAGAGCCATCTTAGCTCGTCATGCAGCGATTTGCCAGTTCTGTGAGGGATCCTGTCAGCATTCAGACTGTATGTTTTTTTGTCTCCAAACATTCTCAGGTAGAATTTCTCCATGTTGGCCTCGGAGATGTTGTTAAGGGTGCCCTCGAATACCTTGAGAGGAATTCCGTACTGATCATCCGCCGGCACCGGAGTGCCGTTAACGGCGATGGTAACATCAGGCACAATTCCGGTTTTTGACGATAAATATTCTGCTGCCCATACGCCAAGAGACCAGCCAATGAGAGTTATCTTGTTGTACACTTTCATCTCCGGCAGGACAAGTGCCTCGTCGGCCGAGTAGTTGTAGAAAAGTATGAAATCGAACTCATCGTTGCACAGAGGGGTGAAGACATTCTCATCAGTGCCCCAGCCGCCGAAAAATACAACAAGCTGGTCATTCTTCTCCCGTCGTCTGATATATGTCTTCATGGACCCTTAGATGGAATTAACCAATTTACCCGATCTACCGCGGGCAAAGATAATATAAATTTCATACATTAATCCGGCAGACTGAAGGGGAGATGCGTGTTGAAAAGCACAAAAAAAATAAGAGGAGAAAGGGTAGTCATGAAAATCAGGGAGCGGGCTTTATTAATGAGATAATTCCCGTGTCTACTGTCTGATAAAAGGACGGAACCACGGAAAGCTGGCGCTTTTCCTCAGGTTCCAGATGTGAAAGTCAATGTCTGCAATACAATCCTGTTGATTTTCACTCCCTACCCTTGCTCATCTCCTCTTATACCAATAGCATGAGCTTTAACAAATATATATATTAATTTGCAAATATCAAAGAATTACGTGAAAATAATTAATAGCCTTTTAGGGCTATATTTGTATCATCTAAAATTGAAATACGTCATGACGCTTATAGAGAAAATCCTTGCTGCTCACTCCGGGAAAGAATCAGTGCATCCGGGAGAATTAATTGATGTTGATATTGATATCCGTGTTGCCCGTGATTTCGGCGGCGCAAACGTTGTAAAAAACATCAGGGATAACGGTTTGGATGTAAAGGACCCCGGGAAAACCCTCTTTACCTTCGACTGCAACCCTACGGGATCAGATCAGAAATATGCTGTAAACCAGCATATCTGCAGACTTTTTGCACGTGAGAACGGGATCCGTGTTTATGATATCGATGCAGGCATCGGAACTCATCTGCTTATCGATCAGGGCTATGTGTTTCCGGGAGCAACAGCTGTTTCAACCGACTCGCACGCCAATATCCTGGGAGCTGTCGGCGCATTCGGACAGGGAATGGGCGATTTGGACATTGCAGCTTCATGGCATAGCGGGAAAATATGGTTCAAGGTGCCTCCTTCGGTCATGCTGAGGCTTAATGGCAGTTTGCCTGCTGACATAACCGCCAAGGATGTCGTACTTAACCTGCTGGGCATTTTCGGAGCAAATTCACTTCTTGGTTATTCCGTGGAGATCTGCGGCGAGTCAGTCGACAGAATGAGCCTCGATTCGAGGATAACCATATCATCAATGGCAACCGAAATGGGCGCAATAACAATATTATTTCCGGCCTCAGAGGAGATAATTGAATACTGCAGCCGCCGTTCATCATATAAATTCACTTCGATTTATGCCGACCAGGATGCATTGTACGAAAAAATATTTGATGTGGAGGTATCCGGGTTCGTTCCCATGGTTTCACGGCCCGGAGAACCTCATGATACTGTTGCAGCTTCAGAAGTTGAAGGAACCAAAATTGATTCTGCCTTTATCGGAAGCTGTACAAATGGCAGGATGGAGGATATGAGGATTGCTGCGGAGATACTAAAGGAAAGAACTGTTGCTCCCGGAGTTGTGCTCAAGATAGTTCCTGCAACAGATGAAATATGGAAAGAGTGCCTGGCAGACGGCCTGGTTGATATATTTAAAAAGGCCGGCGCGCTTTTTTCAAATGCAGGATGCGCAGGATGTGCAGCGGGACAGGTCGGCCAGAACGGACCGGGAGAAGTTACTGTTAGCACAGGAAACAGGAACTTCCCCGGAAAACAGGGAAAGGGAAGCGTATACCTTGCATCGCCTTCCATTGCAGCTGCCTCTGCAGTTGCAGGATACATTACAACACCGGGCAGGGTACCTTTAAAACCCGCTCTTTTTAAAATCAACGAAAGAAAACCTTCCATAATTAAAAAAGAGGCTGGGGACAGAAAAGCAAAACCTGATTTTATCGAAGGCAGGATATGGCTGATAAGGAAAGACAATATTGACACCGACATGATCTTTCATAACAGGTACCTGGCAATCACCGAGCTTAAGGAGATGGGGCAATATGCCTTTGACAACCTGAAGGGATATGAGGATTTTGCCAAAAAAGCAAATCCGGGAGATATTGTGTTTGCAGGCAGGAATTTCGGTAGCGGAAGCTCGAGACAGCAGGCTGTTGATTGTTTCGTATCGCTTGGCATACAGGGAATCATTGCCGGATCATTCGGTGCTATATACGAGAGAAATGCTATTAACGCGGCTTTCCCGGTTATCATATGCAAATCGGTCGAAGAGCTTGAACTTAAAGACGGTGACACAATCAGGGCAGACCTCAGAACAGGAATAATCACTAACCTGAATAACAAAAAAACAACTTCAGCTGAGCCTTTCTCTGATGTGCAGTTTGTAATTTACCAGAAAGGCGGACTTTTATAAGACAAAGTATGAAATCAATGACTTTTGCGGAAAAGATATTTGGCGCTGCAGCCGGAACCATCGTATTTGCGCGTCCTGATATAATACTGACGCACGACAATACGGCCAGTATTTATAAGACTTTTAAAAATATGGGCGGACAGAAAGCGGCCGACCCTGATCAGATGCTTATTGTGCTTGACCATAACGCTCCTCCTGCCGATTCAAAGCTGGCAACACAGTACCAGGATATAAGGGATATCGTCAGGCAGCAGGGGATAAAGAAATTCTATGACGCGGGCAGCGGCATCTGCCATCAGATAATGTCGTACCATGCCAGACCGGGAATGCTCATCGTCGGCAGCGACAGCCACACATCTACAGCTGGAGCTTTCAATGCTTTTGCTGCCGGAATCGACAGGACTGAATCTGCCGGGATATGGAAAAGAGGCGAGACCTGGTTCAGGGTGCCTGAATCAATAAAGATAACACTGACAGGCAGACTCAGAACAGGTGTATATGCAAAAGACCTCGCTCTGTGGATTATCGGAATGATCGGCTCTGATGGTGCTAACTATATGTCAATTGAATATCATGGTGAGGGTGTAAAAAATCTCAATATCTCCGACAGGATGACAATAGCGAACCTGGCCTCTGAAATGGGAGCTAAGAACGCTGTATTTCCGTCAGACAAAGTACTTTTTGATTTTCTAGGGAAAAAGGTCGGCGGCGTATGGGCCGATAATGGAGCAAAATATTTCAAGGAGATACATATTAATATGTCCGGGGTTGCACCTGCAGTTGCAGCACCTCATAATGTCGACAATGTAAAATCGGTTCCCGAAACTGCCGGCATTCCGGTGCATGAGGGTCTCATCGGCACCTGCACCAACGGAAGGATAGAAGACCTTCGCATTGCCGCAGGTATCCTGAAAGGAAAGAAGATCGCCGATGGATTCCAGCTGAATATTATCCCTGCATCCAGGGATATATACCTGCAGGCAATTGATGAGGGACTGATAACAACCCTGCTTAGATCAGGAGCAAACCTGCTGACTCCCTCATGTGGCCCTTGCCTGGGGACAGGACAGGGAATACCGGCAAACGGACATACCGTTATCTCAACAGCCAACCGGAATTTCCGGGGCCGTATGGGTAACAAGGAAGCATCGATTTATCTTGCCTCGCCGGCAACAGTAGCCGCGACTGCACTTAAGGGTGTAATAACCGACCCGAGGACGAAGCCCGGTACTGAAAAGTTTCCTTTCAATCCTGTGCAGAGCCGTACATCTGAAATAAAGGAAGGGGAGATGCGGAAGCAGGGAAATGTCTGGAATTATTCTGATGTTGATAACTTCAACACCGACCAGATGTTTGCAGGCAAGCACACATATAATATATTGAGCACGGACCCGGCGGCAATACTTCCACTGCTCTTTGCAGATTTTGATCCCTCTTTTGCGAAAAATGTCGCAAAAGGGGATATAATAGTGGCAGGCGATAACTTCGGCTGCGGCAGTTAACGTGAGCATCCTTCAGTGGTATTGGCGCATGCAGGCGTG
>JBFYXR010000484.1:0-3749 GCA_041310455.1 Desulfobacteraceae bacterium
ACCCTTTGCATGTCAACAGGAAACAGACAGGATCCCTGCGTAATTGATGTGTTCATGGCTGCTGTCCATTTTATGGAAGGCGGAGAGCCTCTGCCCTGGTGGCATTTCACCGATAAACGAAAAATTAATTTCATCTTAAAAGATGCTGGCCAGAAAATTACGAATCGATAGGCTTGTTTCGAATTCGACGCAGAATATTTGTATTTTGTTCAGTATCCTGGCATAAATAGACCATTTTAAATTATCCGAACCTTGCAGATCCGGTACTAATCTACCTCCTCCTCTTAGGGGGATGTTGGGATGGGGTCTTAATAATAGCTATATAGAAAATAAAACCTTAAGAGACCCCACCTTAATCCTCCCCTAAGAGGTGAGGAACCCTTAAATTGTCTTAAAAATCATCTTCAACACTTTACCTTATTGAACAATTTTTTCTTATGATATAGATTAAAGCTATGGCAGAAAAATACCGACATACTTTTCATGCCGGCCGAACAAATTCACTAAACAACGGACAATTCTTTTCCAAAAATCAACTTAAACCAACACAGGAGGTCCCTGATGATTTTTAACCGTGATGTTTTAAAAATTGACCCTGCACAGGAACTGGAAAAACTTTCAAAGTTTATCGTGGACCAGGTAAATGTTGTCTTCCGGAGAAAAGGTGTTGTTGTCGGTTTGAGCGGAGGCATCGATTCAGCCATGATATCAGCCGTCTCAGTGCATGCGCTGGGGAAAGAGAAGGTCGTGGGGCTCATACTTCCTGAATCGGAATCAAATCCTATCAGCAGCGAGTTTGCATTTAAACATGCACAGGAAATGGGCATAGAACATCGCCGGATAGACATTACACCCACGGTTGACAGCGTGGTCAACTACAAATGGCGTGACGAATTTTTGCAGAAACTGATTCCCGAATATAGGCCGGGTTATAAGTACAACATATCTCTTCCCACCGACCTCCTGGAACGGGACACCTTCAGTTTCTACATGCTCCAGGTCCAGATGCCCGACGGAGAAATAAAGAAAAAACGCATGAGCCTTGATGAGTTTCGTGCGATTACATCTTTTGCAAATATCAAAATCAGGGCCCGAATGCTGCACCTCTATGCCGAGGCGGAACGACGTAATCTTCTTGTTGTGGGCACTACAAACCGCACCGAGTTTATCCTGGGAGATTTCTGCAAATATGGCGACGGGGGCACCGACATAGAGCCTATTACCCATCTTTATAAAAATCAGATTTATCAGCTTTCTGATTATCTCAAAGTGATCCCTGAGATTATTAATCGTCAACCGAGTCCTGACACATTCAGTCTTCCCGTAACGGATCAGGAGTTCTTTTTCAGGATCTCTTTTGACAACCTGGATCATCTGCTTTATGCGTGGGAGAATAAAATTTCCGAGGGTGAGGCAGCTAAAGCCCTTGACCTTTCGGAAGATGCGGTCAAAAGGGCATACAAGGATTTCACATCAAAGTTCCGTGCAACTGCCCATCTGCGCGCAGGGACACATATATTTGCTTAACGTGAATCCGAAAATTAAATTTTCGGATTCACGCTATCAGCCGTCAGCTTTCAGTAAAACTTTTTTATCTGTTATTAACCGTCTCATAATAGTATTTACATGATATGTCCGTAGAAGCTACTGGATTCCCGCCTTCGCGGGAATGACGGCGGTGAAGTCAATTATGACACAATTAATAATTAGCTGACTGCTGACCGCTGAAAGCTGAAAGCTCCATCCATAAATCGGAGATTTATGGATGGATAGTAACTACATCTTCTCAACTATTATAGAATTGGATACACCGCCGCCTCCGCATAGTGATGCGCCGCCATACCGGACTCCGCGTCTTTCCATCTCATGAATCAGTGAGACAAGGAGACGCGCGCCGGTCATGCCTACAGGGTGACCGATAGAGATGCCGCCGCCGTTGGCGTTCAGCTTATCCAGAGGGATCTTCAGTTCGCGGTTGCACCCTTTTATCTGAGCTGCAACTGCCTCGTTCATCTCCCAGTAATCGATATCTTCGTCCTTGAGGTTCGCGAACTTCAGTGCCTTCTGCACGGACGGGACAACGCTCATACCCATGATCTTGGCATCAACAGCGCCTGAACCGGAGGCAACAATGCGCGCAAGGGGCTTGATGCCCAGTTCCTTGGCCTTGTCCATGGTCATCATGACAAGAGCCGCGGCAGCGTCATTCAATCCTGATGCATTGCCGGCGGTTACCGTGCCATCTTTTTTAAATACAGGTTTTAATGCCGCCAGGTCTTCCATCTTAAGCCCATGCCTTACATGTTCATCTGTATCAAAGAGCCTTGTGCCCTTTTTGATTTTAACCTCAACAGGCACCAGCTCACCGACAATTGTTTTATTGTTGATGGCAGCTTCTGCCCTGTGATGGCTCATAAGTGCGAACTCGTCCTGCTCCTCGCGTGATATCTTGTACATCTCTGCGATATTCTCTGCAGTGACACCCATAAGGTAGTTGTAAAAGGCATCCATCAGACCGTCATTCTGCATGCCGTCTACGAGGCGCTGTTCTCCCATCTTGTACCCGGTGCGGGCGCCGAAAACATAGTAAGGTATATTTGACATGCTGGCGCATCCGACAACTGCCCCTACCTCCACTTTACCAAGGAGAAGTTCCTGGTACATAATCTCCGCAGCCCTCATTGAAGACACGCACTGCATATTGATTGTGGATGCTACTGTATCCCAGCCGCAGCCCGCGTGAACGGCTATCTGCCTGCCCGGATTTGACTTGGCGCCCGCCATGTCCGGGTTTCCGCAAACTACCTCTTCGATAATGGTCGGATCAATCCCTGCCTTTTCTATAGCTGCCTTAAGGGCTATGACACCAAGGTCAACGCAGTTATGGTCTTTTAATGAGCCTAGAAAATCGCCCACCGGCGTCCTCATCCCGCTTACAATTACTACTTCATTCATTTCAATATCTCCTTTTTTGTTATTTAAAATAATCCTTTAACATTGCCTGTCTTAACATCCACATCAATACGTCTGAATGCCGGGTTTGAACTGGTGCCTGGCATAAGAGTGATAGTCCCGGCGCACGGGCAGAGGAACTTCGCCCCGGAATAGATCAGCACATCCCTTATGGGCAGGGTCCAGTTCTTCGGAACGCCCTTGAGTGTCGGGTCGTGGCTGAGGGAAAGATGCGTTTTGACCATCATAGTTGCAAAATCATTATATTTCGGGTCAGCCTCAAACTTCTTCGCCTTTGCCTCGGCCTCCGGCAACCAGGAAACGCCGCTTGCGCCGTAGCAGGTTTTGGCGATCGCTTCCACCCTGTCACGCAGCTTCATCTCCAGGGGATAGAGGAACTTGAAGTTCGGCTTTTCATCGCATGCCTCTTTTACCGCCTCGGCGAACTCGATGGCGCCATCCCCGCCCTCAGCCCAGTGCCTTGATACGGCGCAGCGGGCGCCGGCCTCTTCCGCATATTTCCTGATCATCTGCAATTCCTTTTTCGTATCGGTATGAAATGCATTTATGCAGACAACAGGTTTGATCCCTGATTTATTGATGGTCCTGATATGATGCTGCATATTCTCAATGCCCTTTTCAAGAAGCTTGAGATTTTCTTTGGTGTAGGCAGGGTCAAGCGCCAGGCCCGGGGTCACCTTCGGGCCGCCGCCGTGCATCTTCAGTGCGCGTACCGTAGCGGTAAGGACTGAGACGTGGGGTGTAAGGCCGCTGTAGCGGCACTTTACGTTCCAGAA
>JBFYXR010000485.1:0-6230 GCA_041310455.1 Desulfobacteraceae bacterium
AGAAGACAGAAGACGGAAGACAGAAGACGGAAGACAGAAGACAGAAGACAGAAGACAGAAGACAGAAGACAGAAGACAGAAGACGGAAGACTATTCCTCCTCTTAAGGTAAGAGGTAGTTATGAAAAGGCAGATTGCCTTTTATCCGCCCTGAATATTTCGGAGGACAAAAATGGGCAAAAGATATTTTCCGGGGGCCTTTATTGCCTCATGCTGCTTTTTGCTCTTTGCATTCCTTTCCCCTTACGCAGCAGCAGAGGATAATATTCGTCAACCCGCGGTTGCCGGGTCCTTCTACCCTGGTTCAGAGTCCCAATTGCGGGCGATGATAACAAAGTATCTTGATAACGTGCCGGATGAAAAGCCAGCCGGTACTGTCGTTGCAGCGGTGGCGCCCCACGCCGGGTATGTATATTCCGGGGCGGTCGCGGCCCGCACATTCAAACAGCTTGCCAATATTGATTTTGATACCATCGTAATAATCGGCCATGACTCCTATCAGGACTGCGTCGCATACGTTAGCCCTGATGGATATTTCAGTACGCCTCTGGGACAGGTCGAAGTGGACAGGGAGATGACCGATAAAATGATGAAGTTCAACAGGGGCATCAAATCCAGCCGTTCCATCCATTCAGAAGACCATACGATTGAAATCCAGCTTCCTTTTCTCCAGGTGCTGGGCAAGAAATGCAGGGTCGTGCCCATAATGTTCGGCAACCCCACTGCTAAGAACTGCCGCATACTGGCAGATGCGATTATCGCCGCAGCGGGTGATAAAAAGGTGTTTGTGCTTTCCAGCACGGACATGTCCCACTATCCTTCCTATGAGGATGCCAACAGGGTTGATAAGTCGACACTTGAAATAATAAAGACCATGGATGTGGATAAGATCTTTTCACACCTGGACAGACAGATTGGAAAAAATAGCGTTTCCGGTCTTCAGACAGCCCTTTGCTCAAGGGGAGGGCTGGGTACGGCCATCTTTTTTGCAAAGGCCAAAGGGGCCGATCAGGCCCAGGTGCTTCACTATGCCAATTCAGGGGATGTGTCGATCGGCAGCAAGGACAGGGTAGTCGGCTATTCATCGGTACTGTTTGTGGAAAGTGGGACGCCCTTTAAATTCTAAGTTTCTCTCGACATGAACTCATATCTATCCACTCATCCTATTATTTTGAAAATTGCTGTGATTGCCAATACCAGAACATCCGTCAACAACGAATATGCGGATAATAGGTTTTAAGAACATCACGGCTTTTTTCTTGTCTTGAACCCAAGACTCCGGATCATGTCCAGGTCCTTATCCAGGGTCCTTCCCTCTCTTGTAAGATAGTTTCCCGTCATTATGCCGCTTGCGCCTGCGTAAAAGATCATGGGGTGCAGTTCGCCAAGGTTCTGCTCCCTGCCGCCGCAGATAATGATCTCCCTGTCAGGCAGAAGGTACCTGAAGAGTGCGATGATCTTGAGGCATTTGATGGGCGTGAGGTTGTGCATGGTTTCAAATGGCGTGCCTTTTATGGGTATCAGGAAATTTATGGGTATGGAATCTACATCAAGCCTCCTGAGGTCGAGCGCAAGCTCAACTATGTGGTCATCCGTCTCTCCTATCCCGAATATCCCGCCTGCGCACACCTCCATCCCCAGCTTCTTTGCTGAGAGAATAGTGCCGACCCTCTCTTCATAGGTATGGGTTGTGCATACCTCATTAAAATATCCTTTGCTCGCCTCAAGGTTGTGGTGGTAACGGTTCACGCCTGCATCCTTGAGCATTTTGAGGTCGTCTTCATCAAGGATGCCAAGGGAGGCGCATCTGCCGATCTTTGAGCCGTCAATTTCCGACATTGCCTCTGCCACCGCCTTTACCTCTTTTGTCGGGAGGCCCTTGCCTGTAGTTACGATGGAATATCTGTTTATGGGTGTTCCGGATGCATGAATGCCGCCCTTAACAAGCTCATCCTTTACCATGATCGGATAAACAGGCGCATCTGTATTATAAAACGCCGATTGTGAACAGAACCTGCAATCCTCCGAACACCTGCCTGACTTGCCGTTGCATATGTTGCAGAGATGGATCTCTTTCCCGAAATAATGGTCCCTGATCATGTCAGCGCCGTTGAGGAGGCCAATGATATCGGCATCCGGGGTGTTTAATATCTCTTTAAATGTCCTGTTCTCAGGCAGCCTGTTGTTTATTATATCTTCAGCAAGCAGTAAAAAATCTTTTTTGTTCATTGTTTCCTCATGTAAGCGCTGAAATGATGCAGGAATAATATCTTAAGATTCTGGGGATCAATATATTCAATAGGCTCTATCTCTGCCAGGACCCTGATCCTGCCGTAATGCTCTATCGCCTCGCGGTTTTCCCGGTTGATTGGCCCGTTTATGACCACGCCAATAACATCAATCCCCTGCCTCCTTAACTGTTCCAGTGAAAGCAGGGTATGATTGATCGTCCCGAGTGAACTCCTTGCGACAAGCAGCACTTGAGCCTCCAGTCTCTTTATCAGGTCCGTCATAAGATGTGTCTCATTAAGAGGCACCATGAGGCCGCCTGCGCCTTCAATAATGAGATTCCCCGATTTGGGGATTTCAGGGGCTTTAAAGGCCTCCAGGTCAATCCTTGTGCCGTCATGACGGGCGGAGGCATGGGGAGACAGCGGGAGTGCAAACCTGTATGTCTCGCTGAAAAAATGATCATCAGGCAGCCCTGTGTTTTCACGGACCCATTCGGTATCGGTAATCTCATCAAGGCCGCTCTGTATCGGTTTCCAGTAAAAACCGTCAAGACCTGCCGTCAGAATGGCAGATACAACCGTCTTTCCGACGCCCGTGTCGGTGCCTGTGATGAAGATCCGATGGGGAAAAATCAAATTATTGTTACCTTCCATGATTTAAATAAAACCTTCGCCTTCAGACTAAGAGTTAAGTTTGATTATTATTCGAAAAGGAATTAAATTTCCTCCCCCTTTTATGGGGAGGCTGGGAGGGGGTCTTAAAGGACCCATGTCGAACATAAAATATTAAGAGACCCCACCTTTAATCCTCCCCTAAGAGGGGAGGAAATTTAAAATATATTGCCAAAATAATTTATTAAAATCTTGTCTTAGCCCCTGAATCTGCCGGCGTCAGCCGCCGGCAGGCTGCTCTGTTAAACTCCATTTCCTTAAAAGGTCTATAAGCAATTCAAGATGTTCCCATGTGTGAGCGGCTGAGAGGGTCAGCCTGATGCGTGAATCACCTCTTGCTACAGAAGGGTAGCGGAATGTCACCGCAAGTATCCCGTTATTTTCAAGCCACCCTGAAAGGGCCATGGTTTCTTCCTCATCGCCGATGACGACCGGGATTATATGGGTTGATGAAGTCGATGTGTTAAACCCTAATCCCTGAAGGGCATTCCTGAGATGATCGGCCATTTTAAAAAGCTCTTCCCGTTCCCTGTCCATGGCCGGTATCAGGTCCATGGCCGCGTCTATGGCCCCAAGCACCGAAGGGGGCAGGGCGGTAGTGTATATCAGACCGTAGCAGAAATTAATCAGGTAGTCCCTTACCTCCGTGTCGCAGGCAACATAGGCGCCGAAGGAGCCTGCCGCCTTCCCGAGCGTCCCCATGGTTATGTCCACATCCTTCCATGATGTCAGGCCCATGCCGTTCCTGCCGAAGAGCCCGGCGGAGTGGGCCTCGTCAACAAAAAGAAAGGCATCATGGTCCCTGGAGAGCCCTATAAGCGCGTCAATATCGCTCTGATCCCCGTCCATACTGAACACTGCTTCAGTGACAATCAGGATTCGGCTGTCTTTTCCCCTGGCCCTGTATCTTTTCAGCAGCTCCTCCAGGTGCCCCATGTCATTGTGCCGGAAAGGCTCTATATGGCACCGGGCAAGCAGGCAGCCCTGTATAAGACTGTTATGGTTCAGCCGGTCAGACAGGATGGTTGTTTCACGGTCAGCAAGGCTGGGCAGCAATGAGGCATTGGCCTGGAATCCGGAGTTGAATATCAGGGCTGACTGTCGTCCTGACAGCTCCGCTATCTTTTTTTCCACAAGTTCAAAGCATTCGTAGTTTCCGCACACAAGCCTTGATGCTGTGGAACCTGAACCGTAGCGCCGGATAAACTCCGTTGCCCGCTCTTCGAGCAGGGGATGGTTCGAGAGGCCCAGGTAATCGTTTGAAGAGAAGTTGAGCATCCTCTTCCCGTCGACCTCTATCTCGACCCCTGAAAGCGGCTTGATCCCTTTCAACCGTCTAAGGAGCCTCTGGGCATGACGGTCTTCAAGACCTTTTCTTATAAAGGACCTTTTTATCCGGTCAAACATCATCTGTCTCCCCGACAACCTCAACCATGGCCTTTGCGATCCTTGAAAGGTCATCTTTTTCGATTACATAGGGAGGCATGGTGTAGACAAGCCTTCCAAACGGCCTGAGCCACACACCCCTGCTGACAAATTTTTTCTGTATGGCTGCCATGTCCACAGGCTGTTTTAATTCAATTACGCCTATCGCGCCAAGGACCCTCACGTCCCGGACCAGGGCAAGGCCTGTGCATGGGGAGAGTTCATCCTTCAGCCGGGCCTCGATTGCGGCAACCCTTTTTTCCCATGGGGATGACAGCAACAGCCTTATGCTCGCAAGGGCAACGGAGCATGCAAGGGGATTGGCCATAAATGTGGGGCCGTGCATGAAAGATCCTCCAGCACCAGAAGATATCCCTTCACTGACCTTATCCGTTGTCAGGGTCGCTGCCAGGCTCATGTAGCCGCCGGTAAGGGCCTTCCCGATGCACATGATATCGGGCGATATGCCTGCCTGTTCGCAGGCGAACATGGTGCCTGTCCTCCCGAATCCCGTTGCTATCTCGTCCAGGATCAGAAGGACGTTGAATTCATCGCTGAGCTGCCTTGCCCGTTTGAGATACATGGGGGAATAAAACCTCATGCCTCCCGCGCCCTGCACAACTGGCTCAAGGATGATTGCCGCGATGGATTTATGATTTTTCTTCAGGATGTCTTCAAGATTTTTGATGTATCTTTCATCCCATTCGTCATGATAACCGCACATGGGCATTTCAGCGAAATGGTGCCTGACAAGTATGTCCTTAAAGATGCCGTGCATCCCTGTTACCGGGTCGCATACTGCCATGGCTCCAAGGGTGTCCCCATGATAGCCGGACCTGACTGTGAGGAGTTTCTGCTTGTCTCCCCGGCCGAGGCCGGACCAGTACTGTGTAGCCATCTTGATTGCGACCTCAACCGCTACCGATCCTGAGTCACAGAAAAAGACCTTTGTAAGGGGCTCAGGAGTGATGGAAATAAGGATTTCCGCAAGCTCCACAGCCGGTTTGTGGGTCAGGCCGCCGAACATCACATGGGACATTGCCTCGATCTGCTCGCAGACGGCCCTGTTAAGCTCCGGGACATTATAGCCGTGGATGGCCGCCCACCATGAAGACATGCCGTCTATAAGCTCCCGCCCGTCCGCCAGTCTTATCTTCACGCCGCTTGCGGAGACAACGGGAAAGACAGGCAGAGGGGCCTTCATGGAGGTGTAGGGGTGCCATATGTGCTGCCTGTCAAAGTTAAGCATATTTTTGTCAAATGTATTATTCATAATTTTAGTGTCATTTAAAAACAAATGTACATGATATCAAGAAGTTATCTGCTGCTGAGTTTTTTCCTCCCCTTTTAGGGGAGGATTAAGGTGGGGTCTTTTCGGCCTTGCATCCCGGATTGATCTTTTGAGACCCCCTCCTGCCTCCCCCTAAAAGGAGGAGGTGATCAGATTTGACCTCAGCCCTGGTGTTACAATCAGTCGAAAGATGTCAGGCATTAAAATAAGTCTATTGATATCAAATAGATATAGTGTCCGAACTTATGACTTTGGCCTCTTGTCAACCAACTTTCCCCATCTTATAAATCCCTGTACTGGACTTTTTTTAACCACCATATATAATGAATCCTATCAGATCCAGTCAACAAAATAGAGATTATCTTTTTACTTGCAAACAGTTATAAATAATGTTTATATTGCTCGCTTAAAATTTTTTCTTTTTAAGTTTAGTTTTATTTTTTAATTCACAGTTCAGGTCCGGCCCTGGTGCCCTTGGAAAACAAGGGAGGAAGCACCCTGAACAGAGGCATTAACCATGGCTTGGGATCGAGAGATCCCGCAATTAGAGGAGGATTTAATGGCAACGGTATTGAACATGAAGGAGTTATTGGAGGCAGGGGTCCATTTCGG
>JBFYXR010000487.1:0-4803 GCA_041310455.1 Desulfobacteraceae bacterium
CTCTGAGCGGTTGGTGATCTCGCACCCCTCCTTGATTTCAATCAGCTGGTGGAGGCCGCGTTCATAGGACCTGTCAGGCATCAGGCGCCCCGTGAATTCGTCGATAATCTGCACCTTTCCATCTTTTACAAGATACTGCTCATCACGCTTAAAGAGGATCCTGGCGCTGAGTGCGCGTGTCACAACCTCTTCCCTCCTTACCGCACCTGACCACAGCGGGCCCATGGCCTTTGATATCTCCCTTACCTTCTGCCTTCCTGCATCAGTGAGATGGATCCTTTTCTCTTCCTTTTCCAGGGCATAATCCGCGCCCTGCTCAAGGGACTCTGCCATTGCGAGGGCATGTTTGAGGAAAAGTGTTTCCTCCCTGCTTCCCGATGATCTGGAAATTATCAGGGGCGTGCGGGCCTCGTCTATCAGTATGCTATCGGCCTCATCAACGATAGCAAAAAAAAGGCCTCTCAACAAGAGATTATGCGCCCTCCCTCCGTTCATATACAGATATTCGGACTGAAGCCTGACCGGGCTGCGGAGGCCTTCTATTGCAATCCAGTCCTTGAGATAGTCAAATGCAATCTCCTTGTTGGTGCAGTAGGCGATATCGCATGAATAGGCATTACGCCGATTCTCGGGCGTCATGCCGTGGATGACACAGCCCACCGTAAGTCCGATGGCCCTGTAAACAGGGCCCATGTCATCCGCGTCCCTTGCTGTGAGGTAATCGTTTACGGTGAGGATATGCACCGGTATCCCTGCCAGGGCAGCCGTGCCTGCCGCCAGTGTAGCTGTAAGGGTTTTGCCCTCCCCTGTCTCCATCTCAGCGATCATCCCCCTTAACAGTGCATACCCTCCCATGATCTGGGTGTTGAAATGCCTCTTTGACAGTGTCCTTGAGGCGCTCTCCCTGATCAGTGCAAAGGCGCTGGCAATATGCTCCGGCTGTAATCCCTCACTATAAAAAACCTCTCTCAGCCGGTCTGCCTCATTTCTTAACTCATTATCCCTGAAGGATAAAAGCGGCCCTCCAAAAAGTTCAACCTTTGAGACAAAGGACCGGTATGAAATGAAGCGTTCGCGCAGGATACATGAAATAAGACCTGAAACGCGCCCTGACAGGGAGTCAAGGATGCCCGATGAAGCAGGAGACCTTTTTTCAGGTCTCATGACATAGTCGGCGGGGGGCAGGTTCATCAGATGGCTGAGCATATAATCCTATTCCAAATCATGGTTCCGATTTCTGTTAAAACGTCGTTTACACTTTTTAACTATCATTATATTTGGAGACTACACATTAAATCTCCCCAGCAGGGTTCTCCTGATTGCCCTGTACCATCTCAATGCAAGGGGCTCAGGGGAGTGCTCAAACCTTACATAGATCCGTTCGCCTATTGTATTTATGGGGGCTCCCGAAATGACCACCTCGAACTGAAAGAGTGTTTCAAAGGACCTTACACTGTTTTTTTCATTCGGATCAAGGGCGATTGAACCGCCTCCCTCCAGGCTGAGCGCAAGGCTGGGCAGCTCATTGGACGCCGCGGGGACCTCCCTCTTCACAACGGCAGGATATTCACGGCCAATCTCCCCGGCTGTCCTGACCATTACAGACCTGTTCTCATTTCGCACCAGGTCAATATCGTCCTGGGTCACAACAACACGGCCTGTGACGTTCCTAAAGTCTACGACATAACCTACCCTTGCGCCCCTCCTCAACAGTTGTCCGGGAAGGTCATCACCTCTCTCGATAAGCAATACCCCGTCGCATGGGCTCCTGATGACAAGCTCATCCCTTTCAGCCTTCTTTCTTTTAATCTCTTCTTCAAGGCTGGATATCTCATCCTGCACTATCTCCGCCTCGGTCCGGTCCTTTACGCTGCTGAGCCTGTAGCGGGCATCCAGCTCTTTCAGCTGCGCCTTGAGGACAGCCAGCTCAGTGTCGAGGTCGACGTTTTCACAGACCAGCAGGACATCGCCTTTGCTTACATTCTGCCCTGATGATGCCCTTACCTCCCTGACAAGCCCGTCAATGCCTGCGACCACCTGGGAGTTGTCAGGCGGCCAAAGCACCCCCTCGGCAACGGTAAAGGAGGGCAAAGGAAGCGCTGTGACGGCGAGGAGCAATAAAAGCAAAAGGGCCCCGGCCATCAGGATCACACGCCTTCTCCTCGAACGGAGCTGTCCGTCCATTACAAACAGACGGATAACCCTGTAAAGAGGTGATATAATCGCGTTTAAAAGCCCCCATATCATCAGTACAATCCCTATTATGAAAAATTTTCCCGCCACAAAAAGCGCGATCCTGATCGTAATAAATATGCGGTAAAAAAATGAGGCAAAACCGTATACAAACAGCCATTGGGCCTCACCTCTGTCCGTAACAGGCGTCTGGGCGTCTTTTATGCTGAGAAGATACCTGCGGCATATATATCCGATATACCGGTTGGCCCTTATTGCCAGATTGGGGATCTCCAGGAAGTCTGAGAGCATGTAATAGGCATCATACCGCAGGAGCGGATTCCCGTTAAACAGTATTGTGGACACGCCGGCTATAATCATGATGTTAAAGGCCAGGGAGCGCACAACGCCAGGCTCGACGCTGACCCAGGTCCACATTGCTGCGGAGGCAAGAAAGGCCTCGATCATGATCCCTGCACCTCCCACGATTATTCGCTGATATCTTTCACGGAAAGCGGTGGCCGAAGATGCATCCACATACGGGATAGGGACGAACACAAGGAACATGATCCCCATTTCATGGACCTCTCCTCCCCATCGTTTTACAGCATAGGCGTGACCGAACTCATGAACGGCCTTGATAACCGGGTATGTCACCCAGAGCAGGAATATGTTCTCCATGGCAAGCACCCTGTCCGCAAGGTTAGAGGTCAGTTCAGTCCAATGCATTGTTACAAGGGCAATGGCGGAGATCACGGCCAGAAGCCATAGCATGAAGGCCGTCCACCCGAATAACGGCCTTGTTATGAAGCCCGTGGCTTCGAGAAACCTCTCGGGATCCAGCAGCGGTATGCGAATGGAAAAAGGGGATCTCAGCTGACCCATGATCCGGCTGCGCTGGGATGACTCATGGCGCTGATACATGTCTGAAATATCGGGAGGAATATCCGTCTGCAGAAGGTCCGCGCGATGCAGCTGTGACAGGAGCTGGATAACCTCCTCCTGGGTTGGCATGTTGTCGCCCAGGCTTTCGCAGGCCGTCTCCCATATGCGGCCCAGGGTCAGGTTCCCGTCCATAAGGCCGATGATATGATAGGCCTCCTCGGAAAAGCGGTGCATCTGGCCTGTCGAATGGTCCTGAAGCACATACCAGTTGCTCCCGCGATACACATGATGATGGATCTGGGCATGGGCCCTTAGCCGCGGTTTCAGTTCCGAAACGCGATACCATGAATCGCTGAAAAGGGATTCAACCATGTCTTAGCGCCTTACATCTATTATATCCGTATTCCATATATAAATCTGAATTTCTTAATAAAGTTATCAGCGGTCAGCGATCAGCATCGCCGCCTGCCGCTGGCGCGGCCGGTTTAATCATGCATGAGACTGCAATCTGATTTCAGCTGCGGAGCAGCGAAATGTTAATAGATTTTGAAGGTGATAGATTTTTTAGCTCCGGAGGAGCGGCATGTTAAATATTATATCTAATTTGCATTCTTTTTATTATGCCGCTCCTCCGGAGCTAAAATTAAATTGTGATTCACCTTCTATTAATATATCGCGCCTATGGCGCTATGTTGCGTTCAAACAAATGAAGTTTCATAAAAGCAGTCAGCCAATTCTTTATTATTAATCGGTTTTGCTGAAAGCTGAACGCTGAAAGCTGATTGCTTTTAAGGCCACCATGACCATGCCCTCAATCTGATCCAGTCCCTGAGATCACGGGTAAGAATATCTATCAGCTTTCGTCTTTCAATGTAGATCTTCCCGATCCCGGTCATTCCCGGCCGGAGACGTTCAGATACCTCCGTGGTCCCGGCCTCTACCCTGAAGTAATTAAGTCCTTCCTTTGAGCTGGCAATCGGCGTTATCTTCTCAACGACAAATCCGAAACTCTCCTCCGGCAGGGCCGAAAGGATCATCCTGCCCTCCTGTCCGGGTTTTATATCGGCAATGTTGCGTTCATCCACTTCAATGATAATCCTGTAGGAATCCAGGGGCGCAATCTCAAAAAGGACCTCCCCCATCTCGGTTGATCCGCCCAGCCTCTGGCTCAGGTCGCCGCTTAACACTATCCCCCTGAAAGGCGCTGTAATCCTTGTCCTTTCGATCCTGCTTTCAATAAGATCAAGCTGTGCCGCGGCCTGGTCAAGCTGAGCCTTGATTATCTCGGCCTCCGCCCTGCTATGGGCCGCCATCGCCTCCTGGTACTGTTTCCGGTACTGGCTCGACCTGCTGATCAGGCCGATCCTTTCCAGGCGGAGATCACGGTCATCCAGGCTGCACATGACTGTGCCCTCCTCGACCGTATCTCCCGATCTTACAAATGCCTCTTTAACATAACCCTCAAAGGGAGCGACAATGGAGCGCCTGACCCTGCCCTCCAGGGTCGTCTGACCTGAAACCCTGTAACCCCAGGTCTGAAAGTTGAAAAATACCGCCAGAAGCAGGAGAATAATTAAAAGGACCTTCCTGCCTGCATAGCCTGCGCCTATCAATCTTGCTGACTGCGTCTTGAGGGAATCCATAGCCTTCAAAATAAAATGCCGGTCATTCTTTCGTTTGGTCTCCAGCACCGGAAAGATCAGGGCGGCTACGCTGCGGCAAAGGTTGATCTCCTCCTCTGAAAAT
>JBFYXR010000489.1:0-7810 GCA_041310455.1 Desulfobacteraceae bacterium
ATCTCTGTGGGCTCTGTGTCTCTGTGGTAAGGAATTATTTTAGTTTAAGCTATCCCATGAACGATATTTTTCCAGATCAAGTTAATTCGGAGATGAGTTTAATAATGATTTTCGGCACAGGAATTGATCTTGTAAGCGTAAAACGCATGGACAGGGTAATACAGCGATGGGGAGACAGGTTTGTTGATCGTGTCTTTACGCCCGGGGAGATCAGGATATGCTCCTCCAGGGCCTATCCGCCGTCAGCCTTTTCAATGCGCTTTGCCGCAAAGGAGGCCTTTTCCAAGGCCATCGGCCTCGGCATGAGGAACGGCATCAGATGGAGGGACATAGAGGTCTTTCATCATCCCGGCGGAAGGCCGGGCCTGAGGCTTCACGGAAGATCAGCGGAGCTCTGCGAAGGGGAAATGATAAACGGTTTTCACGTAAGCATGTCCGACGACGGGGAATACGGCGTTGCCATGGTAATACTGGAGAAAAACTGATGAGGATCGTAACAGCTTCTGAGATCAGGGAGATGGACAGGCTGGCCATCGAAACGATCGGGATCCCGGGGATCGTCCTGATGGAGAACGCCGCGGCAGGCGCAGCCGGGATGTTTCTTGAGCACTTCAATCCTGCCCCCGGGTCCGGGGTCGTTATCATCTGCGGAAAGGGCAATAACGGGGGAGACGGCTTTGCAGTTGCCCGGCGCCTGAGCCGGGCTGGATTAAAGGTCTCCGTAATCCTGCTGGCCCGGCCGGCACAGATCAAGGGCGATGCCCTTGCCAATCTTGAAATTATCAAACGAATGGGCGGCATTGATGTTATAGAGGCCCCGGCAGACCCTGAATTTGCCGGCTGCCGTCATCATATTGAAGGATGCGGCTATATCATTGACGCGATATTCGGCACAGGCCTGAATTCCGATGTGAAAGGCGTCAGCCGCCAGGCGATTGAGCTGATTAATTCTTCGGGCAAAAAGGTAATGTCCGTCGACATCCCTTCGGGGCTCAACTCCGACAGCGGCCGTATCATGGGCGTAGCCGCCAGGGCTGATCTCACCGTCACCTTCGGGTTTCCCAAGCTGGGGCAGGTGATCTTTCCCGGGGCAGGCCTGGTCGGCCGCCTGGTCTGTGTTGACATCGGCATACCCGATGCCGCGGCCGGCATGGTGGAGTCAAGACACTTTACAACCGAGCCTGATGACTTTCGATTCCTTCTCAATGAGACAAAACAGGACAGTCACAAGGGCGACAGGGGTCACCTCCTGGTCCTGGCCGGGTCAACAGGCAAGACCGGGGCCGCTGCCATGACCGCCCTGGGCGCACTGAGGGCAGGGGCAGGGCTTGTTACGGTCGGGATTCCCGCGGGCCTGAACAGCATCATGGAGGTCAAGCTTACCGAGGCCATGACCGCCCCCCTTCCTGAGACGGCGGAAGGGACCCTGTCCGCAAGGGCAAAGGATGAGATACTGCGCCTCATGAAGGGCAAGACAGCCGTTGCCATGGGCCCAGGGCTCTCAATAAACCCGGAGACGACCGCCCTTGTAAGAGAGATAGCGGCAGGGTGTGATCTGCCCATGGTAATTGATGCAGACGGCCTTAATGCCCTGGCGGAGGAGCCCGGCCTGCTTGAAAAACTGGACGGCACAAAGATACTGACCCCGCATCCCGGCGAGATGGCCAGGCTCACGGGGACAAAGGGCCCCGATGTACAGCTCGACCGCACAGGTACTGCCGCAAGATTCGCTGAAAGATATAAATGCTGCCTTGTGTTAAAGGGCGCAAGGACTCTTATTGCCGGGTCAGCGGACCGGACCTATGTCAATCCGACCGGAAGCCCCGCCCTCTCAAGCGGAGGATCAGGGGATGTCCTGACAGGCATGATCTCGGGCCTCCTGGCCAGGGGGCTGCCGGCTGTCAGGGCAGCCATCGCAGGGGTGTACCTCCATGGGCTGGCCGGCGAACTGCTGGCTGAAAAAATGGGAGAGGTCGGGGTGCTGGCCGGGGATATTCTGGATGTCATCCCGGGGCTTATGGATTCCCTTAAGAGAGGAGAATGGCCGCTTAAAAGGACACCGGCCCTAATTTATAAACCCGGTTATTACTCTGCAAAACAATTTTAAACCATTATTTGAAGTCTATAAGGAAAAACATTGATATCTCGTCATTCCCGAAAAGCATGCCCCTGCGAAGGCAGGGGGCGGGCATCCAGTGTTTCTTTCTCAATTTTAAAAACTGGATTCCCGCCTTCGCGGGAATGACAGTTCCAGGCTTTCCGTTTATATATTTTGCGGGCAGAGCATTTCTATTTGCTCTCATAAACGATTGCATCATTGTTTTGGACAATATTGAAACCCGGTAATTGATCAATGGAAACAAGACATTTGACAATCCATACCCGTTCCGACAGGGAAACCATTGACCTGGGCAGGAGGATCGGAGCCCTCCTGTATCCGGGGGATGTTATAGCCCTGACCGGCCCCCTGGGAAGCGGCAAGACCTGGCTCACAAAGGGCATTGCCCTCGGCCTTGGCGTCGATCCGGCCATGGTCATAACAAGCCCTTCCTTTTCCCTGGTAAACGAATACAATGCAGGATACCCTCTTTATCATATGGACCTTTACAGGCTGGAACGCATCTCGGACATTCTTGCGACGGGCCTTGAGGAGTACCTCTATAATGACGGCGTAGCCGTCGTTGAATGGGCCGACCGTCTGCCTGAAATACTCCCGGAGTGGAGCATAACCCTGAGCTTCAGTATCCTTGATGATCAGGACAGGGAGATTACTATAGGGGGCCGGCATCCGCGGACTCTCGAGATAATTAAACATCTTGAAAGTAATGGGGATTGCTGATAATAGTTGATGTTGGCCAAATGCACTCTGTTTTATTTGCCTTTAATAAACCATATAATATCATTTCCAGACTTCCCCCTCCCTCTGAGGGGAGGTCTCGAATTTCCCTCCCCTCTCAGGGGAGGATTAAGGTGGGGTCTCTTCAGGATTTTTGCTCCTTCATTGCTCTTTCAAGACCCCCTCCAACCTCCCCCTAAAAGTGGGAGGAAATATGATTCAAGCTTGACCGAGTTAGGCTGTTAAACATATAAAACGGCATTTATATATCCACAATCAAACAACTAAATTTTTCAAGGATGATTTATGGCGCTAATAGTACAAAAATACGGTGGAACTTCAGTAGGAAGCATAGAAAAAATTCAGAACGTAGCTAAAAAGGTTATTGAGGAATTTAAAAAGGGAAATCAGATGGTGGTAGTCCTTTCCGCCATGTCCGGCCAGACCAACAAGCTGATTGAACTGGCCCAACAGATGACCGTGGACCCTGACACAAGGGAACTGGATGTCCTCATGGCAACCGGCGAACAGGTAAGCGTTGCCCTTTTCTGCATGGCAGTTAAATCCATGGGGTATGACGCATGTTCGCTTCTGGGATTTCAGGTCGGCATCCGGACGGATCAGATCTACGGCAAGGCAAGGATACAGGACATAGAAACGGAGCGCATCTTAAAGGAGCTGAACAGCAACAGGATTGTAAGCGTAGCCGGCTTTCAGGGCCTTGATGAAGAGGGAAACATAACAACGCTCGGACGCGGGGGCTCCGATACCACCGCCGTGGCCCTCGCCGCGGCAATAAATGCCGATGTGTGCGAGATCTACACTGATGTCACCGGCGTCTTTACGACCGATCCCAACATATGCCCCAGGGCCAGGAAGATGGACTACATCTCCTATGAAGAGATGCTGGAGATGGCAAGCCTTGGCGCCAAGGTCCTTGAGATCAGGTCCGTTGAATTCGCGAAAAAATTCAACGTGCCTGTGCATGTAAGATCAACATTTTCAAACGAGAGGGGTACTATGGTAGTAGCTGAAACAAAAGATATGGAAAAGGTAACTGTGTCCGGGATCGCCTTTAACAAGAACGAAGCCAGGATAACCATTACAAAGGTCCCCGACAAACCGGGAATTGCCGCCAGGATCTTTGACCCTCTGGTCAAGGCCGGCATTGTCGTTGACATGATCGTGCAGAACACAAGCGAAGAAGGGCTGACCGATCTGACCTTTACCGTCACCAAAGCGGACTTCTACAAGAGCATGAAGCTTCTGAGCGATATAGCCAAGGAGATAGGGGCGGAAAAGGTCCTGGGCGATGAGAATATCTCCAAGGTCTCCATCATCGGTGTGGGCATGAGGACCCACGCAGGCGTTGCACAGAAGATGTTTACCACGCTTGCAAAGGAAAATATCAACATAGTAATGATAAGCACTTCAGAGATCAAGATCTCCTGTGTAATAGAGGAGAAATACACGGAGCTTGCGGTCAGGGTGCTCCACGAGGCCTTCGGCCTGGAAAATGGAAAAGAGATGTGACGATATCCGTAAGGGTCTTTTGATATTGATACCGGTTGTCCTGGGGCTTTTTCTTGTCCGGACAGCCGGCATTGATAACGCCCGGGCTGCAGCCCGTCCCGGCGGTGATGTCTTTGTTCAGGTTGAAGGGGATGTGAAATACCCCGGGGTCTATTCCTTTAAGGGGCATGCCGGCATAAGCGGGCTGATAGAACAGTGTGGCGGGATAAGGCCGTCAGCCCGGGGGGATACCGGCCTTGCGGACATTTCAATCCGTTCCGGGTCAAGGGTTACGGTTAAAAGGGACAGTTACTCATGCGGATTTATTCACGGGGAGATATCTTCATTCCACAGGGTCACCCTGGGGATGCCGGTCTCCGTTAATATTGAATCCGAGGAGGGCCTGACCGCCGTCCCGGGAATCGGGCCTATGCTGGCGGAGTCGATCGTAAAGGCAAGAAATGAACAAGGAGGGTTCAGGTCCCTGGAGGATTTGAAATCCGTACGGGGGATAGGTGACAAGACGTATAAAAAAATCATTGCATATGTTAGCTTGTAGTTGAATCAGCATAGTCTGACGATTAGTGCTGTTCAACTGCCATAGAGCAACTGCAGGCCGGCACAGGGCGCAGGGAATAAGGGCTGAGGGCCAGGGACAGATGGTTCTAACGCAAGGATAAAGGTAAAAGGTTAAAGGAAAATGGATAAGGGAAATCCGCATTCTGTCTTCTGTTTCCTGTTTTCTCTAAACGGAGTTTTTCAATTCTATTGAAAGAGAAGGTCTATTATGAAAATTAAAAAGACTATACCTGATTGGATTATCGGAGTCGCAGTCACGCTTTTTTTTCTTGTTATTGCCTTCTTCGGAGTACTCGACGGCATTGAATTGAAGTCCTTTGATTTCAGGGCAAAGCTGGCTGCCACCTCGGATGTGAACCCTGATATCGAGCTTGTCACCATCTCGACGGACGACCTTGCCGAATTCGGCAGGTGGCCCTGGTCAAGGGACATCCTTGCGAAGGGGATAGACAACCTTGCCCATGCCGGGGCCAGGGTAATAGCCATGGACTTCCTGTTCTCCGAACCCGAGGAAAGCACCGGCCTGGACGCGGTCAAATCCCTGAAGGAGACCTACAACTCCCTTGGCCTGGCCCAGGAGGGTCCCGGGCTTTCCTTTTATCAGCAGCTGGCCGAGAAGGAGACAGACCTGGATAATGACGCCAAGCTCTATAATGCCGTGAAAAGCGCCGGCAATGTGGTGCTGCCCGTGTATTTTGACACAACCAGCAGCGGCACGGACAAAGAGGCCCCTGAATTCGTCTCAAGACATGCATTCAAGCAGGTAAAGGGCATTGACGATGACCTGGCCATGTCGTCCCTTGTCTGGTTCAACAAGATCAATCCACTGCTTCCGTCCCTTGCCGAGGCCACAGCGGCAACAGGCCACATCAATCTTTTCCCCGACAGCGACGGATCAATAAGGTCGGACATACATGTAGTAGGCTATCTGAAGGACACCTACTTCCCATCCTATCCCGTTGCCATCGTCAGGACATACCAGGGGCTCAAGGATGAGGACCTGTCCGCCACCCTCGGGAGCGGGGGCGGCGTCGACTTCAGGGTCAGTCCGTCATCCGTCATCAGGGCTCCTGTGATAGATTATCAGATGAGGACCCTTTTAAGCTGGAACGCAGGGCCGGCGATCGCATTTCATCAGACCACCTTTTCAAAGGTATTTAAAAACGAGATACAGACCGATCTCTTCAAGGACAAGATCGTAATAATAGGCCCCACGGCGGCCGGAGTCGCAAACCTCTATGTTACCCCTGTGTCGGAAAGGCTCCCGGGAATCGAATTCGTCGCAAACTCCGTGGCGGACATCCTCAATCAGCAGTTCCTGGCCCGCCCCGGATGGGTTGTGTTTCTGGAATTCTGCGTCATGCTCATCTTCGGCGCGTACATTGCCTTTGTGCTGCCGAGACTGAAGGCAGGCGCCGGCGCCCTGACGACCCTGGGCATCTTTCTGGCATACTTTATCTTCGGGCTCGTTCTCTTTTTCTCCGGCAGCATCTGGGTCAAAATAATGCCGCCGATTGTGCTTCTTATTGTGGGGTACATACTCATAGTCTCAAAACGCTTTCTCATTACCGAGAAGACAAAAGAGAAGGTCGAGGCTGATTCCGTTGAGACCAGCAAGATGCTGGGCCTCTCCTTTCAGCAGCAGGGGATGCTCGACCTTGCCCTGGAAAAATTCCGCAAGCTGCCGCTTGATGAGGAGGGGGCCAAGGACCTCCTCTATAACCTCGGTCTTGATTTTGAGCGAAAGAGGCAGTTTTCAAAGGCCCTTTCAACCTATAAGCTGATCATAGAAAACGGACGCAACTTCAAGGACCTTGATGAGAGGATACCCAAGCTGAAGGGCGCCGAGGCCACCATGATCTTCGGCGGAAGCGGCGGAGGGCACCCGGGAGACATAGGCGCCACCATCATGGATATGGATACCAAGCCCACCCTGGGCAGGTATGAGGTTGTGAATGAGCTGGGCCGCGGGGCCATGGGCGTGGTCTACAAGGGGGAAGACCCCAAGATCCACAGGACGGTGGCCATAAAGACCGTCAGGCTTTCGGACTTTGACGAGGAGATGCTCGGAGAGATGAAGGAGCGCTTCTTCAGGGAGGCCGAGTCCGCCGGCCTCCTCACGCATCCCAACATAGTGACCATCTACGATGCAGGTGAAGAGCATGACCTTGCATACATCGCCATGGAATTTCTAAAGGGAAAGGACCTTGAGGGGCACACTAAAAAGGACAACCTCCTGACGATCCGCGAAACCCTGACCATAACGGCGCAGGTGGCGGACGCCCTTGATTATGCACACAACAGGGGGATCGTACACAGGGATATCAAGCCCGCCAACATCATGAGGCTCGATGAAACCCGGGAGGTAAAGGTCACCGACTTCGGCATTGCCAGGATAACAGGCTCATCCAAGACAAAGACCGGCGTGATCATGGGCACCCCTTCCTACATGTCTCCTGAACAGGTGGCCGGCAAAAAGGTTGACGGCCGGTCGGACATCTTTTCCCTCGGTGTGGTGCTCTTTGAACTGCTCTCCGGTGAAAAGCCCTTTAAGGGAGAGGATATCACATCACTGATGTACCAGGTGGCCAGGGAAAAACACCCGTCCATAAGGACAATAAACCCGAAGACGCCCCCGGTGGTGGAAAAGATTATCGACAGGGCACTTGAGAAGGACCCGGAAAAGAGGTACCAGAAGGCGGGGCAGATGGCCGAACACCTCAAGATGGTCATTGCAAAGATAGACGAGATACAGAACAGGAAGACGGCGGGTTAGGACAGAGGACAGAGGTCGGAGGTCAGCTTTGCCGCTTGACGCTGTCGCGCCCAGTTTAATCGTGCGTGAGACTGCAATCGTATTTCAGCTGCGGAGCAGCGAAATGT
>JBFYXR010000490.1:0-9109 GCA_041310455.1 Desulfobacteraceae bacterium
GTCTCTCTGGCGGCCTTGTCGATGATTTCAGTCATTGTCTCCCTGGCTGTCTTCTCGATGATTTCAGCCATTATCTCCCTTGCAACCCTCTCCACAACGTCCTCTACTGCCTTCCTTATTATGGCTTCAATTCTTTCTTCGGAGATCATGGCCGGTATCGCTGCAGGAGGCGGCGTCTGCGGGGCTTCTTCCTTTGCCGGGGCCGCATATTCTTGAACAGACGGCGTTTCTTCAACCTTTTCCTCTTCTGCCGCAGGAACCAGCTGCCGTTCCGCTTCCTCCAGCGTTATCGTCTGAACAGCCTCCCGGGACATGGCTTTATCAGGGTAAATCCTTATGGTTTTATCTTCTACAGGTATGATCTTCGGGGCTTCCTGCTCTTCAATGCTTGGCCCGGAAATCTCCTCTTCAATCTCGATCGCGCCGCTGACTGCCTCTGTCTCCTCAGCGACCAGGTCCTTTATGGCTGATTCGTCGGCGATATCATCAAAAAGGACTTCAGCTGTTTGAAGGGTCTCAACAGGTTTAATAAAATCCTTTTCAATAAAAAGATCAGAATCAGTTATCTCAACCGCATCAATCTCTCCAGCCTCTTCTTTGAGTTCATCAAGCTGGCCTAATTCAACGGGTTCATCAAGCTGTATATCCAGAAGATCAAGAGTCTCATCAGTCTTCAGTTCAACTCCTTCCTCCTCTGCAAAATCCTGAATAGTATCAACCAGCGTGCCCGGCCCCGTGTCCACTTCAGCAAGGTCGATATCTCCCTTTTCGACAAGATCTATAAGTTCAATGATATCTTCATCCGGCTCATCTACATGAGGCTCAACAATAGTATCTCCCGGTTCAAGATCATCCAGGCTCAGGTCAAACAGATCCTCTTCCTCATCGTTCCCGCTTCCAAACAGTCCGTCATCTTTTTTCATCACGGGGCTCCAATTTAAAATATTGACGTTAAGCTTCTCGAATACCGCCTATTTTATTGATTTCCTAACATAAAGATAAAAAAGTGTCAAGGAGCTTTCAAAACGTTTTCAGGATATTAAGGCCTACTGAGAATGTCCGATTAAAGATCCGGACAGGTTGTCTATTCCCTGATTGTAAATTCCATGCTGCCCAATACGGTGCCGTCGGATGACAGGACATCAACCCTCCAGCCGCCTGTACAGGAGTCCGGTATCCGTTTTGTCGACCATGTCCGCCAGGTCTTTGCCTTAGTGTTCAATTCCACCTTGAGCATTTCCTTGTCCTTGTAATACCAAACATGGTAGAGGGTGGCATAATCCCTGTCCCCGCTCAATCCGGTAAAACAGTAAAGATGCCCAATATCACCGGCAAAGCTTGTATCGGCGCCAACAGGCTGTCTGTCCTCAACAGATGTGCATATCCGGATATCTTCAACTGTTAATTTGGGGGTATCCTGTGCAAGGGCAAGAAAAGGCAGAAAAACAATAACGGCAAGGCTTGAAAAGATTTTTAATTTCATAAGACCTCCATGGGTGTTATTTTGAATTGAAATATTAGCAGATGAAACATGGTAATACAAGGATATTAATGCTTAATCCCTGTAGCATGCGGGTTGATAATCCGGGATGGGATAGATTTCCCTTGACAACGGGACGCAGTATTGTAACCAATATAAAGAAGAACGCATTTTAAAGATGTTGATATACTGTGAAAAGGGGGAAATATGCCTAAACACACCCATAAATTTGTTGAGGAATATGACGGCCTGGTGGGATTCGGATATAACAGGGAGGTTGATGAATCAACTGTTAAATATTACCTTCAAAAATTCTCCGACGATGATCATGCATCCATTATTATCCCCAGGATGTCAGATCAGGACCTGGATTTGCTTTTTAATATCCTGGGCGACATGATGAAGAAATACCTTAAAGAAAATGAGTACCATGAGTATTTTTTAAAGGATACCGGGGAAGGCGATTAAATTCAGTCCTTAAATACGGACCTGTATATCTCCTGATAGGCCTTGAAGGCCTTCTCCCCGAAACAGACAAAGATCACCTTTGTAAAGTCCTTATCCGACATTAAGATCTTTTTGGTCTCCTTAAGGGCTATCTCCGTAGCCCTTTCAAGAGGGAACATATATGCCCCCGTGCTGATGGAAGGAAAGGCTATTGTCTTCACACCCAGTTCCCTCGCGACTCTGAAGCTGTTCCTGTAACAGCTCGCCAGAAGGTTGTCCTCATTCCTTTTGCCCCCTCCCCATACGGGACCGACGGTGTGTATCACCCATTTTGCCGGCAGCCGATATCCTTTGGTAGCCCTTGCCTCTCCTGTGGGGCAGCCCCCGATCGCTCTCGTTTCCGCTACAAGCTCGGGGCCTGCTGCCCTGTGTATGGCTCCATCCACGCCGCCTCCGCCTAAAAGGGTTGTGTTGGCAGCGTTTACAATGGCATCCACCTCCTGTTTTGTGATATCTCCTTCGACGATTTCGATCCTGTCTTCCATGGCTGTTCACCTCCTGATATAGCTATAATGAATTCTAACTTTAGCCATGTAAATGTCAACCTGTAAAGGATAGTTTAGGAAAGGGCGTCAATACTGTTCTATATCGATTTATTGACTCTTTAACCGCTTTCAAATATAAGATCATGTCAAAACAATTTTAATGGTTCCAGATGACTAAATTTCCCTCTCTGATTATATTTGTATCTGTATTCCTTACCATTTACGGGCTTCTGCACTATTATATCTACAGGAAGGCTGTTAATGCCTTTCATCCAGGCACCCTGGGCCATACGCTTATTATAGTTGTTCTTTGCCTTCTCCTCCTTTCCCCCATTATAATCCAGTCGCTGGAAGGTCGCGAGACAGTCACACTTAACACCATTGTCAGCTATGCGGGTTATTTCTGGATGGGGATACTGTTTTTGGCCTTCTCCATATATCTGCTCATAGACATCTACCAGATTGTCATCTCTGTCTCTTCACGGATCTTTTCACCGGCTCTTCTAAAGTTTATACCGGAAGGCAGGATAACCTTTTTCGCTGTTCTTTTTATCATAGCCTTGATAAATATATACGGCTGGTTTGAGGCAGGGAATATAGTGGTTGAAAGGATAAGCATTAAGACCTCCAAACTGCCGCCCGGGATCAGCGGCCTGAGGGTAGTCCAGATCGCCGATACACACTTCAGCGCCACATACGGCCTGGGACAGGCAAGGAAGATAACGGGAATATTAAAGGGGCTTAAACCGGATCTCCTGGTCTCTTCAGGTGACCTGATTGACAGGGGCTTAAGAAACAGAGATGTGATCGAGGGGCTTTTTGCCGGCATCAACGCACCCTATGGAAAATTTGCCACAACCGGGAATCATGAATTCATCTCGGGGATAAAGCAAAGCACGGAATTCACAGAGAAGGCAGGCTTCAGGATGCTCAGGAACGAGGTTGCCGATGCGGCAGGATTCATCAGTATCGCTGCCGTGGATGACCCTGCATCGAAGACCTTCGGCAGTTCTCAGGGCGTTGTTGCTGAATCCACGGTGATTGACAAACTATGGCCGGATACGCTGAATATCTTTCTTAAACATCAGCCTCGTGTGGAAAAGGGCAGCATCGGCAAATTTGACATACAGCTTTCAGGGCATGCCCATAAGGGGCAGATATTTCCCTTTACACTTGTCGTTTCCCTGTTTTATAAATATATGGATGGTTTCTTTGAACTCGGCAATGGATCAAGCCTCTATGTAAGCCGGGGTACCGGCACATGGGGGCCTCCCATAAGATTTCTTACCTTTCCTGAAATAACCGTTATAGATTTCAGTCGATGAATATTATTAGACAGAGAATGAATTTCCAATACTAATCGTGTCCTGATGGGGATATTTAAGGAGGCTGAATTTGGGCAACAGTGATGCCAGGGGCATGCGGCGCATTTTAAATGCCTTCCATTATACCTTTGCAGGGTTCAAAGCGGCATGGATAAACGAAGTGGCCTTTCGCGAGGAGATTATCATTGCAATATTTGTGGTGCCGTTAGGTCTATGGGTGGGCAACTCCGCCACACAGAGGGCCATCCTTGTCGGTATATATTTTCTGATCCCGCTAGCGGAACTGCTTAACTCAGCCATTGAAGCTATTGTGGACAGGATGGGCCCGGAGCGTCATGAATTATCAGGAAGGGCAAAGGATCTGGGTTCTGCAGCGGTATTTTTAAGCATCTGCATCGCGCTGATAGTATGGATGATAATTGCCTATGACCGGTTTATTAATTAAGAGGAAGTGGTCCAGGATTCGAGGCCCTTCGACAATGCTCAGGGCCGTGAGTGGGTCGAACGGGTTCAAGGATTCAAGTGCTTAATTTGGAACTCGCCATGCTTGTTTTCTTTAATTTACGATCATGGATTCCTGGGACTTTTGAGTCCGGATAATAAATGACAAATCTCATGCTAAAGTCTTCTCATTTTTCCCTCGACGATTGATTTTATTTAAACTATAATCCAGATTATTTTCAGAATGATGGGCGAATCAGGCTAAAATTTTAATCAGCTAATATGTCGATATAAATATCTTAGGCTGAAGGTCTAAGGTGCAAGGTTCCTGATCGATTTGTTTTAATGATTTTCCCTTGAGCCCTGCGCCCTGTGCCTTGGGCCTTTTTTGTCAAGTACAGCCCTTTAAGGGTTATAGATTTAACAAGTTTCAAAAGAGTCAGGTTTAGAAAATACAATCATGCCAAATAAAAGAAATTTCAGCATCATAGCCCATATCGATCACGGCAAGTCCACGCTGGCCGACCGTCTGATTCAGAAGACCGGTCTTGTGGAAGACCGTCAGTTCCGTGACCAGATACTGGACAACATGGATATTGAAAGGGAGAGGGGCATAACCATCAAAAGCCAGGCCATAACCCTACCCTATACAGACAGCAAAGGTGAACACTTCGAGCTGAGTCTCATTGACACCCCAGGGCATGTGGACTTTTCCTATGAGGTATCCAGGGCGCTTGCATCCTGTGAAGGCGTACTTCTACTGGTTGACGCCTCCCAGGGAGTGGAGGCTCAGACCCTCGCTAATCTATATGCGGCCATGGAACATAACCTTGAGATTGTCCCCGTGATTAATAAGATTGATCTTCCATCAGCCGATATCGAGATGGTCAAGGAGCAGATCGAGGTCGAGCTTGGTCTGGATTCGGACAATGTCATCCTCTGTTCAGCAAAGGAGGGGATCGGCATAGATGACATATTTAAAGCTGTTATAGAACGGATACCTCCTCCCAAAGAGGATGTAGATGCACCCCTTAAAGCCCTTATCTTCGACGCCCATTATGATTCCTTCAGGGGCACAATTGTGAGCTGCAGGGTCTTTACGGGAACCATCAAGCCAGGTGATATCATTCGGTTGATGTACAATAACGCCAGGTACAAGGTTGAAGAGGTGGGTATATTCCGGTTAAAGAGGGAACCTGCCGGGAGCATCTCTGCGGGGCAGGTCGGGTACATAATTGCAGGGATCAAGACAGTAAGCGATGTCAATATAGGTGATACAATCACGCTTGATACTGATCCTGCTGCAGAGCCGCTGGACGGATTCAAGCAGGCAAAGCCGGTTGTGTTTTCCTCAATCTATCCTGTCACTTCGGAGGACTACCAGGACCTGACCGACTCCCTTCAGAAATACAAGCTGAACGACGCGGCCTTTGTATATCAGAAGGATTCATCAGCCGCCCTGGGCCTCGGCTTCCGCTGCGGATTTCTGGGGCTTCTGCACCTTGAGATCGTCCAGGAAAGGCTGGAAAGGGAATATGACCTGTCGATCATTATGACAGTCCCATCCGTTGAGTATCACTTTGTGCTTACCAACGGAACCAGTGTTTCTGTAGACAATCCTCTGTATTACCCCGAACCGGCCACCATAGAGCAGGCCCTGGAGCCCTACATCAAGACCAGCATCCTCATACCTGAAAGGTATATGGGTGCGGTCATGGAACTGTGCCTTGAGAGGAGGGGGGAGAACTCCAGGTTCAATTATCCGACTCCGGGTCGTATTGAGATCATCTTTGACATGCCCCTGGCCGAGATACTCTATGACTTTTATGACCGCCTTAAGACCGTGACCCAGGGATACGGCTCCTTTGACTATGAAATCCTGGAATACAGGGAGAATGAGCTTGTCAAACTTGATATACTTGTCAACGGTGAAAGGGTGGATGCCCTGTCCCAGATCGTCCACAAGGACAAGGCAAGACTCAGGGCGCTCCATGCCTGTGAAAGGCTCAAGGAAGAGATACCCAGGCACATGTTTAAGATCCCAATCCAGGGCGCAATAGGAGGCACGATCATTGCGAGGGAGACCATTTCGCCCTTTAGGAAAGACGTTACAGCCAAGTGCTATGGCGGCGACATCTCCAGAAAGAGGAAGCTCCTTGAGAAGCAGAAGAAGGGCAAGAAGCGCATGAAGATAGTGGGTTCGGTTTCCATACCCCAGAGCGCCTTTGTGGCCGTGTTCAAGTCGGACAACAGCTAATGCCCTATGACCGCAGACAAAAAAGCCAATATTAAGATTCTCTTTGCCCTGACGCTTGTCCATTTTACGGGCGATTTTTACAGCTCTTTCATAAGCCCGCTGTTCCCGCTTTTTATCGCAAAGATGGGACTCTCCCTGACCCAGATCGGGGTCATATCAGGCGTCAGCCTCTTCCTGTCATTCATTGTGCAGCCCACGGTGGGCTACCTGGCTGACCGCTATGCCACACGAAACTTTATTCTTTTTGGCCTGATGATGCCGATAATATTTATACCCCTGTCCGGGATAGCCTCCGGATTCTGGCTGCTGCTTCTTCTTGTGGCCCTGGGGTCTATAGGGTCATCCATGTTTCATCCTTCGGTCACCGGCATGGTGCCGCTTTACTCCGGGGTCAAGGCCGGATTCGCGATGTCCATATTCAACACAGGCGGCACGCTCGCCTTCGGGCTGGGGCCTTTGTTCATAACATGGTACGCCGACAGGTTCGGGCTGAATGCACTGCCGCTGACGGTAGTCTTCGGCATTGGAGTAGTATGGTATCTGTACCTTATCGTGCCGGTCCCTCAGAGCGAGGGCCTGGGACGGCTTGGGTTCTGGGGGTCAATAAGGGAAACCCTTGGGAGCGTATGGAAGATTGTTGTCTGCATATGGCTGGTGATGGTGTTGAGGGCCGTAATCGGTCAGTCATTTTCCACCTTCCTGCCGGTGCTCTTCGTACAGAAAGGCTATTCAATTATGTCCGCTGGCGTGATAATATCAATCTTCACCGTAGCCGGCTCCGTCAGCGGGCTGATAGCCGGCCACATATCGGACCGTGTAGGATACAGGCCTGTCTTTATTTTTACCTATGCCCTCATGACGCCTGTGCTGCTGATATTTCTGGGGCTGCATGGCAGCTGGGTCTATGTCGGGGCGTTTTTTGCCGGGGCCATGATACTGGCCACCATGCCCCTTGGCGTTGCCCTGGCCCAGAACCTGGCGCCCAGGGGAAGATCAATGGTTGCAAGCCTTATGATGGGATTTGCCGTGGGCCTGGGAGGAATATTATCTCCGGTCATCGGCAAACTGGCTGATATCTATTCGATACACAACGTGCTGATAGGGGTGTCATTCCTTCCTCTGCTCGGGCTTCCCCTGATTGCCTTTTTTCCCAGTAAAAGGTAATTTTGTTTTATGAATGATTTAGAATGAAAAATAATATTGATCCTGTTAGCATGATCAATAGTCACAAGATCAAAAATTTGTGATAGGTGTGGTAAGATCTTATTTATCATTATTCTATAGGAGCATAAAGCGGATGAATGAACCGGTTAAAAATTCTTATGATCTGAATCGTCTCAGGATTGACAGGGATCTCAAAAGACCGTCCTCGACAGGATGGAAGACCTTTTTATATGTCCTGATCATGGCGGTTATAGCGAGTGGAGGGTGGATTTGGTGGTCAAAAAACAGGACGGAGGCTGTTATGATTACAGAGGTTCAGCAGGTCGGGGGCCGGCAGCAGGCATCCGTACTGAACGCAAGCGGATATGTAACCCCAAGACAGCGCGCAACAGTGGCGGCAAAGATAACCGGGAGTGTAACGGAGCTTTTCGCCGAGGAAGGCATGAAGGTGCATAAGGGCCAGATCCTTGCCAGGCTGGATTCGGTAGATGCAGGGCGTGAGCTTGAGGTGGCGATGGCCGATGAGGCGGCCGCAGACTCCGCTGTTGAAGACCTCAAGGTCAACAGGGATGAGGCAAGCCGCAACCTGCAGCGCCTGCAGTCACTGTTCGATAAAAAGATCATCAGCGAACAGGAGCGCGACACCGCCCGGACTTCCATGGACAGCCTGAACGCCAGGATAGAATCCGCCCTGAAGCAGGCTGAGGCGGCAAAGGCCCGTGTCAGGGTCTATGAGCAGAACCTCGATAACTACATAATCCGCGCGCCTTTTGCAGGGATCGTCGTGTCAAAAGACGCGCAGCTCGGGGAGATGGTCTCCCCCATCTCAGCCGGGGGCGGATACACAAGGACAGGGATCGCCACAATAGTGGACATGGATTCCCTGGAGATAGAGGTAGATATCAACGAGTCCTATATTGCCAGGGTAACCGTGGGACAGAAGGTCGAGGCAACCCTTGACGCCTATCCCGACTGGAATATCCCTGCCTCTGTCAGGACGGTCATTCCCACTGCCGATCGCCAGAAGGCTACCGTGAAGGTGCGCATCAGCTTTGACGCGCTGGATCCAAAGATTCTGCCGGATATGGGAATTAAGGTGGCATTTCTTGAGGAAGAGGCCGGGGAGGCACAAACGGAAGGCCCGGGGCTGACGCTTAAGAGCAGCGCAGTCGTACAGGATGGAGACAGTGCCTATGTCTATGTATATAACTCCGGAGTGATCGAGCAGCGTGAGATAAAAAAAGGCACAGACAAAGACGATATAACGGAAGTGCTCTCGGGATTGAATGCCGGTGATAGGATTGTAGACCAGCCTTCTGATAGATTAAAAAATGGCATGAAGGTGAAGATACAGGAATAAACACAAATAAGGGCAACTGACATGGTCCAGGTAAACGGCGACGCAAAAACAGAGGCGCTCATACAGGTGCGCGACCTTTGCAAGACATAC
>JBFYXR010000492.1:0-5192 GCA_041310455.1 Desulfobacteraceae bacterium
TCCTTCTGAGACATTCTGAATCGCTGAAATTATGGAATTAAAAGGTCTTCTGATCCTTCGGGCTATAATCAAACGGTTGGCCGCCAGGTTGGCCAGAAGCACTGTTATAATTATGATAAAGGCGATCAAGACAAAACGGGACTGTGTTCTGATGATCTCCTCATCGCTGAACATGAGCGTGAATTTCCCAAGCAGCAATCCTTGCCTGGAGATATCCCTGGAGATTTGGGGGACTCGCGAGGATTTTTTTGCCGTAGTTTTGGATAAAATTACTCCGTTAGCCGCAGACTCCAGTACAATGCCGGATATCTTCCCCGAAGACAGGAAGGTTTCGCCGATTCGCGCAGCCTGTTTATCATCTACCGAATAAAGGGGGTACTCAAGAAGGGCAACCATCTCGTCGGCTGTGGCTGTTGAGCGGCTCCGGAGGTCCGTAAGCATCCTATGAGAAATGATCAAAAGAGAAATCCCTAATGCTCCTATGACGATAATCATGGAAATCATGATTATTAAAAATTGAAGCTCGCTTATTAAATTCCGGAATCCTGTTTTCATTGTCTACCTGTATGAACTGATTATTTTATCGATGGTGCCGTCGTTCATCATGCTGCGAAGAGTCTGTTCAATTTCTTTCACCTTACTTATTGCCGGAGATTTTCGTGATAGGGCAATAAATAACTCAGTCTTTTCTGTTGGCTGATATGCAGTCGGCTCCAGGATACCCCTGTACCCTAGTCGTGCAACCTCATAGGAAACATTGGGATCAGTTCCGATAATAATGTCCAGCCTTCCGAGGGCCAGGACCTGCAACAGCTGTGCCTCAGTGGAAAGACCTGTTTTTTTGATCTGCGGATCCGAATCAAACGGCTCAAAATATGCGGAATTTATAGAATATCCTACAGAAGGGCCATAGAGGTCCTTATAGGATTGTATCATACCCTCTTTGTCTTTCCTGGCATAAAAAACCGGACGCACCGAATAATAGCTGACCGGAATATAATACATAAAGCTTTCGCGCTCCTTGTTATGAGCAATGCCCGTTATCATATCCGCCTGGCCGGTTCGTATCTGTTCGAGCGCCCTTGCCCAGGGATGGTGTTGAATCTCTATGGTTATTCCAAGTAATTCCGATAATCTTTCAACTATGTCAATATCGATTCCCCTGAACCCTGAGGGGCTCTTTTCATCGATTATGCTGAAGTGGGGCCATTCCTCTGTCACCATAATCATTCGCGCGGTTTGACCATAACTTAACGAAGGAGAGATAATTAGTAAAAAAAGGGCGAGTTTCAGTACAGGAGAAAAGGGTCGCAATTTCATCTTTATGGTCATTGCAGCCTCCTTGTGAAATTGGATATCTGCCTTTTATCTTTTAACTTTTTATAACCCTGAAATCAATCATATTTTGCCTGACAGCAATAAGAAAGGCAGGGTCTGATAACCCTGCCTTTTTCATACTGGAATATATATGGTGTAATTATTTGTCTCTTTTCAACTCTTCAATATCTCTTGTAAGCGTCAATGCCTTACTCTCTGTCTTTACAATGATCTCATTAACCATATCAAAGTATGTCTCCTGCCTTATATCTCTTGAGGAAGCACCTACCAGCAGCCTGTACCTCCCTGCCTCGGCTATCCATGATGAAGAGGCTGTGTCAAAGGAGGCAAGGCTCCTGGATGGGATCTGAAAGGTTACTGTTTCAGTCTCCCCCGGGGCCAGTAATTTTGTCTTGGCAAAGCCCTTGAGTTCCTTTTCAGGTTTCCCCATCTTCTCTGACGGCGCCCCGATGTAGAGCTGCACCACCTCTCTCCCTGCAATATCGCCTGTATTGGTGACATCAACGGTAAGAGCCAATTTCTGAGAAGCATCAGCACCGACATTGATGTTGTTGTATTCGAATTTTGTGTAGGAGAGGCCGTATCCGAACTCATAGCTCGGCGTGACATTAAAGGAATCGTAGTAGCGATAGCCGACATAGATGCCCTCCCCATAGACTATCTCAGACGGTGAAGAAGGAGGCGGACCGGGGGTGGCTGTTGCCTGATTTTCAGCCGCGCCTTCAGCGGCCTGCGCAAGGACGACTCCCGGAAAATTGCCTGAAGAGGGCACATCATCATATTTTAGAGGAAATGTCGATGCGAGCTTTCCTGAGGGATTCACCTTTCCGCTCATGACATCGGCAATGCAGTTACCGGTCTCCTGCCCTGCCTGCCATGCCAGAAGGATCGCATCAGGGATGTCTCTCCAGCCTGCGGTTTCAATGACGCCGCCTACATTAAGTATCACAACACATTTCTTGCCGGTCCTGTGAAATGCCTGTGTGACCGTGCTGATCAGTTTCTTTTCAGCAGCAGTCAGGTTGAAATCCCCTTCCCCGCTTGTGCGGTCATAACCTTCGCCGGAGTTCCGGCCTATGGTTATTATGGCGAAATCCGATGAGCCTGCCATCTTTGCGGCTATGGAGGATGACACCTCCATCTCTGGAATTGTTTTTGGGATCTCAAACATGCTGGTTGCAGGAAGTTTTTTCTTCTCGTCCTTTATGTAGGAATCGTAAATCTTGAGCAGGTCTTCATTCACGGAATAACCGGCATTTTTCAGCCCGTCAACAAGGGACACGCTGTATGCCTCGTTGACATCGCCGCTGCCTGTGCCGCCAGTGATGATGTCGTAGGATGTTTTTCCGAAGGCGGCAATCGTCTTTACATCCTTTGCCAGAGGAAGTGCCTTATCTGTATTCTTCAGGAGTACCATGCCTTCGACAGCTGCCTTTCGGGCCACTTCAGCATGTCCTTTCAATGCCGGTTTATTTGAGAACTTATATCCCTTGAACCTTGGTGTCTTAAGCTGGACGCTAAGAATCCTGCCAACATTAGTATCCAATACATTTTCATCCAGTGCTCCTTCCTTCACAGCCTTGATTATAGTCTCAGTCTGCTTAGAATTCCCGGGCATCAGGATGTCATTCCCTGCCTTCATCTGGGCAACCGCATCGCTTCCTCCGAACCAGTCCGTCATGACAAGGCCTTTGAAGCCCCAGTCATCCCTCAGGACCTTTGTCAGAAGTTCATAGCTCTCCGAGGTATATGTCCCGTTGATCTTATTGTATGACGACATGACCGCCCAGGGCTGCGCGTCCTCCACTGCAATCCTGAAGCCTTCCAGATAGAGCTCCCTTAACGCCCTCTCTGAGACATAGGTGTCCAGGGTCATCCTGTTTGTCTCGGCATTATTGGCCGCAAAATGTTTTATAGTGGCCCCTACACCCTGTGATTGAATGCCCTTGACCATTGCGGCTGTTATCTTTCCCGTGACAAGGGGGTCTTCTGAATAATATTCAAAATTCCTTCCGCACAGCGGGTTTCTGTGAAGATTCAGGGCAGGGGCAAGGAGAAAGTCCACACCGTATTCCAGTACTTCGTTTCCTATGGCCTCTCCAACTTTTGAAACGAGTTCTTTATCCCATGTCGACGCCAGAAGGGTTGCAACAGGGAACGCGGTGCAGTAATAGGTGTTGGCGTCATCCTTCCTGGTGGGGCTTATCCTTAGACCTGCAGGACCGTCCGCAAGGACCATAGCGGTAATCCCCAGTCGCGGAACTTCGTAGGTTGTGCCTGCGGCGCCGCTGACCAGTTCACTGACTTTTTCCATAGCGGTGCTTGCCGCTTCACCGGAATCACCCTCAGGGCTATCGCTTCCGGAGACCCCGGCTGGCAGCGTCATCCCTGTGCCCACCACAAGAGAGGCCTTCTCTTCCAGGGTCATGGCATCTATGACTTTATTTGGAGCCGCTTTGCCAAGCTGAGGCGGAACTTTTTCGCATTGAGCTAAAAACATGGAAGCTGAACATATCATTGAAATGGCAAATAAATTCATATAATTTTTTATAAATTTTTTCATATATCTATGCCCCCTGTTCTTATGGATATAAACACCTTGCTCCAGTTTCATCTTCTCAATGCCAGGATATTATGTCAAGATCTTACTACCAAGCCCTCAATATCCTTTTTTGTTGCCTGGCAGAAGAAGTGCCTATATAGTTAATGTACATCCATAAATCGGAGATTTATGGATGGAGCTTTCAGCATTCAGCGATCAGCCTAGCCGCTTGCCGCCGGCGCGGCCAATTTAATCGTGTATGAGACTGCAATCGGATTTCAGCTGCGGAGCAGCGAAATGTTAATAGATTTTGAAGGTGATAGATTTTTTAGCTCCGGAGGAGCGGCATGTTAAATATTATATCTGATTTGCATTTTTATTATTATGCCGCTCCTCCGGAGCTAAAATTAAATTGCAACTCACCTGCTATTAATATATCGCGCCCATGGCGCTATGTTATGGTAAAATAAATGAAGTTTCATAAGAGCCGTCAGCTTAAAAGATTAAATATTTTATAAGGAGTTGATCGTTATGGGCAATATAACATCAGATTTAACCCTTGAGCAGCGCCTGGCCCGCGTTGAGGCGTATATTGAGATACAGAACGTGATGTCCGCCTACGCATATTTTCATTCAGCCCACAGGCACCGGGAGGCAGCGGAACTTTTCGCTCTTGACAGCGAAGATGTATGGTCTGAGATGACGTGGGGACGTTATTGCGGCAGAGATGGAATTATGAAACTTTACACCGGGTTTCATGTCTTTGTTGATGGTGATTGCAAAGGGAAGATGCATGTCCATACCCTCTGCCAGCCCATGATAGAGGTTGCTGCTGACTGCCGGACAGCAAGGGGCATCTGGGTGTCTCCCGGCCACGAAACCGGCTCCTTTGTAAAACCCGGCGAACTGGAGGCCTTCTGGTGCTGGATAAAATACGACTGTGACTTTATACTTGAAAAAGGGCGGTGGAGGATCTGGCACATGCGCACGCCGGGCATAATGATGACCCCCTACGAGATACCCTGGACAAAGCCCGTATTTGAATCAGGGGCAGCGGGGCCTCGGATGCCTGAAGAGTACTTTCCTGACGAGCCTCCTATCGGATCGAACTGGGAATATGCGACTGACAGGGTCTACCCCTATAATGACCCTGAGCCGCCGGCTCCTTACAGGACATGGTCTGATCTGAAACCTGCCAACAGGGATAATTCACAGGGCAAACCGGTTACGCCTCTGGCGAAGAAGAAACCAGTTGCTTGAAATATTCAGGGACCTTTGTTTTTAAAAACATCTCCTTGCCGCTTAAAGGGTG
>JBFYXR010000494.1:0-15942 GCA_041310455.1 Desulfobacteraceae bacterium
GTCTCCTTTACAATCCCGAGCCGGTTTCGAAGTGCATCATTCTCAGCGGTCTGCATATCCACACCGCGCAGCACATACTGGCCGTCATACTTCCCGTCTGCGCAGTCCTCTAAAAACATCCTGATCTCTTCAGCAGGTATGAGATACCCGATATTCTCGGCAGTTACCAGTTTGCTGCACACGATCCCGGTCATTTTGCCGTTGCTGACAGCCGCGCCCCCGCTGTTGCCTGCATTGAGGGCCGCATCGATCTGTATCATCAGCCCGGATGATTCATAAAACAGCTTCCCGTATTCTATCCTGGAGACAATCCCCTCCGTGACCGACAGCTCCTTGCCTCCTACGGGGTATCCGTAAACATTAACCGTGCTCTTAATCTCGGGAAGGTCTTCGGCAAGGGCCAGGCTGGGATATTCTTTGAAGATGGAATCGTCATCCGGTTTAAGCAGGGCAAGATCGATGCCGGGCGCCTGGAAAACGACCCTGCAGGAAATCTTTTCAGTTGACTGGTACGGCTGGACATAGATCTGGTCTGCATAGGCAATAACATGGGAGTTGGTGAGGATTTGACCGTTGTTTATGATGACTCCTGAACCGTAGACCTCCTGCGGCGACTGTTTTGTCCAGGGCTTGGAGAGGTCAGGAGATCTTTTGGTGGCAATGATCTTGACCACAGCCTGTGAAAGGTTTTCCTCGGCAAAGACGTTGCCGGAAACGAATATTATCGTTGAGAAAATAATAAAAAACAGGGTCAGGAAGTGTTTCTCATGTCTCAAATCTTCAATGCTTCCGTGATAACGTGACGCCAGGCATTTTAAAAGGAGACAAAATCCGGGAATATTATTTGCCCTTTCAGCCATCATGATATGAATTCTCCTTACTGTTTATTGAAAAACATTTGCGTTATCTGATCTTTTCATAAAGGATTTATAAAATCAAGGAGGACAGCTTTTAATTTTGCATAAAAGGAGTCCCCAGCCCTCTAAGGGTTCATACAGCTTGCTGGACAGGTGGAAAAAGACCTTTCTCAAGGGATTCTTGTAGAAGCCTGACGTGACGGTTTTCTTCATCTATGATTTCGGTAAGGCTTTTAATGATGTTGTCGTCTTCAATAAAGGCGCCGATCATCTCGTAGAAAAGTATTGTGTCCATTTCAAACTCAATTGACTGCTCAAGAAGAGCCTTAACATTCTGAATTTTGGAAAAATCAGCCTCTGCAATGGAGAATGCCTCGTCCCCAAGAACTCCCTGGAGCATTATATTGCCCATCTCTTCAAGGGCAGGATCTATCTCTGTGGGCTCCACCCGCTTTTTAAATGATACGAACCATTTTTCATGTTCCAGCTCATCCCCTGCGAGCCTTTCCAGCATGGATGAAAGCAGAGGATCCGAAACATTCTCCATAGCCTTCCTGTAAGTCTTTTCCCCGTTTTTTTCAATGCTTATGGCAAGTTCTATGATATCTGAAAGTGTAAACATGAGAGCCTCCTTAAATTTGGATAGGCGGGAATGGCTTGAAATGTCAAATAATATTCAAGAAACTTAAACGATTCTATTTTATACCTGCCCTTACAAAGGCGCCAGAGATTTTTTATGATAAAAAAAGGAGATTGTGGTATGAATAAATAAGGCTCAAGGTGCAAGGCGCAAGGCACAAGGAGGAGCAAAACCAAACTAAAAATACAGGGCGCAGGGCATAAGGTACAAGGAGAAGCAAAGTCAAAAACAGATTCCGAATGCCTTTGTATCTTGCTGTCTGGTGAAAGCACTACGACGGACCACTAACAACTAACGACGGACACTTCTGCAAAATGGAATTATCTGAATATATAAATAAGTTAAAAACCCACATGGACTTCGGGAGCGCCTTCATTCACTACAGGCACATACCTCCCCTTGATGCAGGATATGGGGCGGAATATAATCTTGACCCTGAATTGTCAGGGCTGCTCAGGGAGCTGGGGATCGATCGCCTTTACAGCCATCAGTCCGAGGCGCTGGATATTATCCGAAGGGGTGAAAATGCGATAATCGCCACACCGACGGCCAGCGGAAAGAGTATGATCTTTAACCTTGCAGTGCTTGAAAGGATCATGGCCGATGAAAAGGCAAAGGCCCTGTATCTGTTCCCCTTAAAGGCGCTTGAGCAGGACCAGTTGAAGACCCTGTCCGCCTTTATGAAGGGGATAAAGGCCAGAAAGATATCAGCCGGGATCTATGACGGAGACACAACGCCCTACATGCGCCAGAAGATCAGGACCCGCCCGCCCGAAATCCTCTTTACGAACCCGGACATGCTCCACAGGGGCATAATGGCCTATCATGACAAGTGGAAACAGCTGTTTGAAAACCTCTCCTTCATTATCCTTGACGAGGTCCACACCTACAGGGGCATCTTCGGCTCCCACATGAACCAGATAATAAGGCGGCTCAAAAGGATATGCGGCCTTTACGGCTCTTCGCCTCAATTCATAATGCTTTCAGCCACGATCAATAACCCGAAGGAATTCGGCGAGAGCCTGATCCAGGAGCGGGTCAGCCTTGTTGACAAAAGCGGCTCTCCCAGGTCAGGGCAGCATTTTCTGTTCTTTAACCCCGAACTCAGCCCCAATTTCTCCGGGGCCAAGCTCTTCAGTCATTGCATACAATCAGGTTTCCGGACCATCGCATTTACACAATCCAGAAAGGTCACGGAACTCATCCATATATGGACGTCACAGCTCTCGCCGGATCTTAAGAAGAAGGTGAGCTCCTACCGCGCAGGCTTCATGCCGGAGGAGCGGAGGGACATAGAGGGCCGGCTCGCATCGGGTGAACTCCTGGGAGTTGTCTCGACAAGCGCCCTTGAGATGGGCATCGACATCGGGTACCTGGACATCTGCATCCTGGTGGGTTACCCTGGCACCATCATCAACACATGGCAGAGGGGCGGAAGGGTAGGGCGTTCGGGGAGGGAGTCCATGATCATCCTGATTGCAAAGCCGGATGCCCTTGACCAGTATTTCATGAAGCACCCGGACGAGATCTTTGAGAGGTCCTATGAGTCCGCAATACTTGACCCCCATAACCCCTACGTGGTGGAGGCCCATCTGCCGTGCGCGGCTGATGAATCGCCCATAACAATGGCGGATGAGAGATACTGGCCGGACGGCCTGGTGCGGCATCTTGAAAAACTGGAGCTTGAGGGCAGACTGACACGCACCGCAGAAGGGACGCCCAGGTGGTACTCAACCAGGTCAAGGCCCCACAATGAAGTCAATATAAGGGCAGGCGGGGAAAGCTATACCATATTCGAGACCTCAACAGGCCAGGCCATAGGGACCATGGACGGCAACAGGGCATTTAAGGAGTGCCATCCGGGTGCGGTTTATCTTCACATGGGCAGGCAATACCTTGTTGATTCCATTGATATAGACAAAAAGGACATAATCGTCAGCAGGACCGATCTCAACTATTTCACCCGAGTGCTTGCCCAGAAGGAGACCGAGATAATAAGGGTGGACAGGAGCAGGCCTGTGGGACAGTTCATTGTCCGGGAAGGCCTGCTCAAGGTCACGGAGCAGGTAACAGGGTATGAGAAGAGGGCACTTCCGGGACAGGAGCTCATGGGCAATTTCCCCCTGGAATTTCCTCCCCAGACCTTTGAGACCATAGGCTTCTGGGTGGAGATAGAGCCTGTGATAAATAGACTGCTTGAAAGGGAGGGGCTTCAGCTTATGGGCGGGATACACGCCATAGAGCACGGGTCAATAGGCATCTTCCCGCTCTTTGCCCTGTGCGACAGGAACGATATCGGGGGCATCTGCTACCCCTGGCACCCCCAGGTGGAAAAGACAGCCATATTCATCTATGACGGCTACCCCGGCGGCGTAGGGCTGGCACAGAGGGGATATGAGGTCATCTCCGAACTCTTTCAAAAGACGCTTGACCACATAAGGACATGCGAGTGCGAGGACGGCTGCCCCTCATGCATCCATTCCCCGAAATGCGGTAACGGTAACAAGCCCCTGGATAAAAAGGCGGCAATCGTCATCCTGGAATTCCTTCTGGGTCATATACCCATTCAGGAGCTTTCCTGCGGCGATGATTCCAGTGAAGACGGGCCAATAATAACAGCGATAAAACAGGAGGAGCAGGGCGCCATGCAGAAGGAACCGAGGATTGTCTATTTTGACCTTGAGACAAAGAGGCTTGCCCAGGATGTGGGCGGGTGGCGGAACACTCACCTGATGGGCATATCTGTAGCCGTGATCTATGACAGCATTGAAGGATGCTTCATGAGCTTTACTGAAGAAAACATGCAGGGGCTTGTTGACCGGCTTAAGAGGGCCGACCTGGTCGTGGGTTTCAACATCAAGGGTTTTGATTATAATGTGCTAAGCGCCTATGCAGGAAAGGGGATCAGAGACCTCCCCACCTTTGATATCCTTGAGGACGTATTTAAGAGGCTCGGTTTCCGGCTGGGCCTTGACCATCTGGCAGGTGAGACCATCGGCATGGGAAAGTCCGCGGACGGAATACAGGCAGTGGAATGGTTTAGGCAGGGTGAGATGGAAAAGCTCACGGAATACTGCAAACAGGATGTGGCCGCCACCAGGGACCTCTTTCTCTATGGCATAAACAACGGGCACCTTATCTACAGGACAAAGACGGATAAGACCAGGGTGAGGCTCCTCGTGAACTGGGACATTAAGGAGATTATTGAAAAGGCAGGTAAATGATCTTTTAAGGGGGCAATGGCCATGGGCTTATTTGCCAAATTTCTGGAATTAGTCTATCCCGCGAGATGCCATATATGCCAGGCCTTTCTAACTGGCGGAGAAGGCGGGGGCATCCATTTCTGCGATGGATGCCTGAACAGCATGGTCAAAATCACCTCTCCACTCTGCCATGTATGCGGGACTCCGTTCGAGTCAAGGGCAGAGGTTGATCATCTCTGCGGAGAGTGCATGAAAAAACGGCCGTATTTTGATGTCCTTGCCGCTCCATATCTCTACGAAGGGGGGATCATGGATGCAATCCACCATGTTAAATACCATGGAAAGACATATATCGCGGAATCCCTGGGGGGCCTCCTTGCCCCTTTTGCCAGGGAAAGATTCGGTGAGACAAGAGGGTTATTGATGATGCCCGTACCGCTGCACCCCAGGAGGCTTAGAGAGAGGGGCTTCAACCAGAGCCTTGTCCTGGCAAGGGCGATAGGGCCTGAACTGGAGACCAGGCTTGATTATATATCCCTCAGGAGGACTAAATATACCCAGCCGCAGACAGGCCTGAAAAGAAATGAGAGAGGTCGGAATGTGAGAGGCGCCTTCGGGTTCGCCGGGGGCAGTGATCTTAAAGGAAAGACGGTTATACTCGTGGATGATGTTGCCACAACCGGCAACACGCTGAACGAATGCGCCAGGGTTTTAAAAAAGGCAGGCTGCGAGAGGGTTTACTGCCTGGCACTGGCAAGGGCGGCTTATTGAATCATAGCAGTCCGCAACCGGCAGCCGGCGGTCAGCAAAATTATCTTGCTAAATTGCAGGGGGTGCTGATATGAAGTATTACAAGGAACTCAGATGTTCCATTTTTTATTGTTTCGAGGAGGTATTTTTCAGTGTTAGAGGATGATATTACAGGGGAAGAGAATTTTGCAGAGATGTTTGAGGCATTCAGCGGCGGAAAGCGTGAAGGCCTTACAATAGGGGAGAAGGTAAAGGGAAAGGTAATTTCCATCGGGAGGGAAAGCGTATTCCTGGATACAGGGACAAAGGTTGACGGTGTTGTGGATCTGGCGGAGCTGCTTGATAAAAACCAGGAAGTTACCTGCAAGGTCGGCGATATCCTTGAACTTTACGTGGTCTCATCCAACGGGCACGAAATCCGTCTGTCGAGGGGCCTCTCAGGCCATCGTGATTCCAATTCCGATATACTTAATGACGCATATCGTAATGCCATGCCTGTGGACGGCAAGGTAAAGGAAGAGTGTAAGGGCGGATTTCGCGTTGAATTAATGGGGAAAAGGGCATTCTGCCCCATAAGCCAGATAGATATAAAGTATGTGGAAAAACCTGCTGAATATGTCGGGGAGACATTCCCCTTTGTGATAACTGAATATGAAGAAGACGGTAAAAATATTATTGTTTCAAGGCGAACCCTGCTGAAAAAAGAACAGGACGAAAAGAAAAAGATCTTCATGACAACCCTCACTGTCGGCATGGAAATACAAGGCACTATAACCAAACTGATGCCCTTCGGCGCCTTTGTTGAGTTGACACCGGGCGTGGAGGGTATGATTCATCTTTCAGAGATGAGTTGGGGAAGGACGGAAAAGGCCGAAGATATCTTCAGCGTAGGCGACCCTGTCACAGTAAAGATCCTTGATATCCAAGCGCCTAAAGGCGGCAAGGATACTAAGATCTCCCTCTCCCTGAAACACATGTCAGGAGACCCCTGGACCGATGTTACAGAAAGATACCACGTGGGGGATAAGATAAAGGGAAAGGTCACCCGCTGCGTCAAATTCGGTGTATTTGTCGAGATTGTCCCGGGGCTGGAGGGCCTGGTTCACATCAGCCAGATGAGCTATACCAAGAGGGTATTAAGGCCTGAAGAGGAGGTCGAGCCCGGCGAGACAGTAGACGGTGTAATAAATGAGATAGATCCTGAAAAGAAGAGGATATCCCTGAGCATCAAGGATGTGGAAGGCGATCCCTGGGCGGACATACAGGAGAAGTACAGGCCCGGTCAGGCGGTGAAGGGAACCCTGGAGAAAAAGGAGAAATTCGGTTATTTCGTGCAGCTTGAACCAGGGGTGACCGGACTTCTTCCATCATCTGCAATCGCAAAGGCATCCAAGCCATCCGATATTGAAAAGCTCAATAATGGAGATCCTGTCATGGTCCTCGTAACAAACGTTGATCCAAGGGACAGGAAGATCTCCCTTTCCCCGACGGATTTGATGGAGGTGGAGGATTGGAAGCAGTACTCCGAGACCCCAAATAAATCGATGGGGTCCCTGGGAGAAAAATTACAGAAGGCGTTGAATAGGGATAAATAGATTGATATGGCGCAAGGCCCATGGCGCGGGGCGCAAGGATCCTGGCTCATGGCCGGATAAATTATTTGTCTTTACCTTGCGCCATGGTTTCATGTCGTCTTACATAGGTTTTTATATCAGTCCCGGCCCGATGAAACAAAGTGGGCAGGCGTCAAATGACAAAGTTAAATTGCAATAAGACGCTGTCCCGTCTATGGATGATCGCTAAGCGGTAAGTTTTAATCTTCATATGCTGTAGAAAATCCGAATTCTTGCCGGAAAATTTAAGAGAGCTTTTCATGAAAGCGATGATCTTAAGTAATCTATGCAACCTTGATCAAGAACACAAACCCTTAAGACCTGCCGACCTCCCTGTCCCTGAACCTGGAAATAACGAGATGCTGATAAAGGTCTCTGCATGCGGCGTCTGCCATACCGAGCTTGACGAGATCGAAGGGAGGACGCCGCCTTCCCGCTTTCCGATCGTCCCCGGTCACCAGATCATCGGCAGGGTGGAGCAGGCAGGGCAGGCTGTGACGAAATTTAATGCAGGGGATAGGATCGGGATAGCCTGGATATATTCATCCTGCGGCAGATGCGGGTTTTGTCTTAAAGGCAACGAGAATCTTTGCCCTGATTTCATGGCCACGGGAAGGGATGCAGATGGGGGCTACGCCGAGTATGTTAAGGTGTCTGAAGACTTCGCCTATAGAATCCCGGATATCTTTTCTGACTCTGAGGCTGCGCCTCTTCTCTGTGCCGGGGCCATCGGATATCGATCATTGAGGCTTGCAGGGCTTGAGGATGGCGAAGCCATAGGGCTTACGGGTTTCGGGGCCTCCGCTCATATAGTGTTAAAGGTCATAAAACACAGGTATCCCGGTTCGAAGGTCCATGTCTTTGCACGGGGCGTGGAAGAAAGAGGCTTTGCGCTGGAGCTGGGTGCTGACTGGGCAGGCGGCACTGAAGAGGAGCCACCTGAAAGACTGGACTGCATTATCGATACGACACCTGCCTGGCTGCCGGTTATCAAGGGGCTTGAGAATCTAAAAAGCGGGGGGCGACTGGTAATAAACGCCATCAGAAAGGAGGCTGCCGACAGGGGCCGGCTTTCGGAACTGGAGTATGCAAGACACCTTTGGATGGAAAAAGAGATCAAGAGCGTTGCAAACATTACGCGCAGGGACGTCACTGAGTTTCTGGATATCGCCTCAAAGATCCCGATTGTTCCTGAGGTCCAGGAGTTCAGCCTGGCTGATGCAAATTTCGCCCTGGCCGAACTTAAGCAGAGGAAGATCAGGGGAGCTAAGGTGATCATAATAGATTAGTAAGGCGCATGGCTCAGGGCGCACGGGATGAAAAAGTGAGTGCGTGAATCGTTAGTTGTGAGGGGACGAAAACAAAAACAGATTTTCCAGATAACTGTTAGGTCTTCCCCCTCACGCCTTACCACTTACGCCTAACGTCCTCTACCCTGAGCCTCATGGGTATATCGCCAGGCGAAAAAATCAGCTGACATGGGAATTGACAGTGAAATGAAGACACAAAACTTTATCGGAATGATCATAGCTACAAAGATGGAGGCGGAGCCGTTTATAGAGGGATTGTGCATGAAAGAAATGGGGACGCTGCCGTTTCCCGTGTATATGGGAGGAGATGCCGTCATGATTATTTCAGGCATCGGCAAGGTAAATGCCGGAACGGCAACGGCATATGCCTGCCTGAAATTTGATCCGGCGCGGATACTGAATCTTGGCGCCGCGGGCTCGGTCAATGATTCGGAAGAACTCGGCAGGGCTTATAACATTGAAAAGACAATAGAGCCGGACAGGATCCATCTTCGAACGAACAGCCCATATATCCAGTACCCTGATACCATGGATGGATTTGAAAAGAAGATCCTGGCTACACAGGATAAGGGCATCATCGATGTCAGGACATTCCGGGAGTTGGCGCCTCTGGCCGATCTTGTGGACATGGAAGGGGCATCTGTTCTCCAGGCCTCCCGAAGGTTTGAAAAAAAATGCCTTATCTTCAAATTTGTTACGGATACACCTGAACATGCGGGCCAGGGAAAAATTATTTTAGAGCATATAAAAAATCTTAGACGGCCTTTCGGTGATTTCATCCTCAATTCTGTGATGCCTGCAATAAGAGACTGATCCCCAATATCCCTGATGCCACCTTGCCTCCTCACCAGACTGTGTCTTTTCACGGACATTGCATTTATCCAATTACGACTTATATTCGGTCAAAAGGACGAAATATTGCGCCAGTCCTGAATTAAAAGGCGCTGGCCGAAACTTCTCTGGAAATTGCCTCCTTTTTGAATTGGGAAGGTGAGACAAAATGTCAGTATTGGTCAATAAAATAATAAAATGCATCAGGTATGATTGCCCATATGCAGAAGATATGAGTAGATGGATTACCTATTTGCTTCTAATGGTTCCGGCTGCGATTACTGTTTTTTTATCATCATGCGCCACATTGCCTTTAGCAGGAAAACCCTCCATTCATATTGAGCAGTTTCCTGAATATGCCGGGAAGGACGGCTCCAACATAAGCCCGTCTTCAATCGACTCCTCCATACCAGATGTGGATATACTGGCCCTTAATGATGAGATCAGGTCCATGCTGGACGCCTCCGTCGCAGGAATAGCAAATCCCTGGATCAGGCTGAATGCCCTTGCCGGCCTGGTATCCAAAAATGTCAGATATGATACTGAGGATGACAAATTCGGGACAAAGACTGCTATAGAGACATTTGAATCAGGGACTGGCAACTGCCTCTCATTCATAAACCTTTTTGTATCCATGGCCAGATATGTAGGGCTGCACAGCGGATATCAGGATATCCGGACGCCCCCAAACTGGATAAGGAAGGGGGAGGCCCTTTTTGTTACGAGGCATATAGGGGCCTTTGTGGATTTTTATGATCCGGGCCAGCGTGCCTACATAGTAGATTATGCGGGCAATAAAACTGTTGTTGTTCTGGATAACAAGAACAGTTTTCTTATTGCCCCGTCACTTGACAGAGAGGGGTATAATATAGGCACCTATTCATCCTATTCCATTCCGGACCGGCGGGCCTTTGCTCAATACTACAATAATATCGGGTCTCAGTATCTGGCCGAGGGCAGAGATGGAGAGGCATATCGTTATTTTGTCAAGGCAGTCAAGACAGATCCTGAACTTAGCTTTGCCTGGTCCAATCTGGGGGTCGTTTATACATGGAACAACCAGGTTGATGCCGCGGAAAAGGCCTATCTGCAGGCCATGGCAATCAACAGCGGCAGTGATGCCACATCCCTGATGACCGTTATGGGCAATATGGCAAAACTATACTCTAGGACCGGTAGAAAGGAAGATGCAGCATTTTATGAAAACGAGGTGATGTCCTTCAGGGATAAAAACCCGTACTATCATTTTTCATTAGGCAGCAAGGCATTTGATGAGGGATTTATTGATGACTCGGTAAAGGAATTCAAGGAGGCTATCCGTAAAAAGGATGATGAGCATCTTTTTCATTATGCCCTCGCCATCTCCTATATGAAATTAAATGATTTTAAAAATGCCGAGAAGAGCCTTAAGAAGGCAAGGTCCAACGCCCTGGACAGCGATCAGAGGTATTATTATGACCGGGTCCTGGATAATCTCCACAAAAGTGTTGCGGATGACCGGAAAACAGCAGGCTAAAATTACACTTCTTGACAATCAATTAAGAATGATTACTTTCCTTCCGCTTTAACAGAGAAAAAAATTATATGTATATCTTTGGGTTTTCTACCCTTTTGCCATTCTTGAGGCGATAACTAAAAAGAAATCGTCATATTTCAATTTGTTTCTGATTTCAAAATAGTATATAAATATTAACCCGTAATTTGAAATCTTTTATCTTATCTCCCCGCGGCAATGAATTGACCTGAAGGAGATTAAATATTTTTAATAATTATTAATTAATTTAAGGAGGTTTTAAAATGAAGATTAGGCCGTTGAACGACAGGGTGCTGGTTTTAAGGATCGAGGAGGAGGGAAAGACCTCAGGCGGGATTATTATCCCTGATACTGCCAAGGAAAAACCCCTCGAGGGCAAGGTGGTGGCTGCAGGCCCCGGCAGGACTGATGAGAACGGGAAGGTAATTCCGCTGGATGTTAAAAAAAATGATCGTGTGCTTTTCGGCAAGTACGCAGGCACTGAGATCAAGATTGATGGCGTTGAACATTTAATCATGAGAGAGGATGACATCCTCGGAATCATCGAGAAGTAGATTCGGGAGGTGTTTGGATATGGCTAAAAAAGAGATTAAATACAGCAGTCAGGCGCGTGAAAAGATAATGAGAGGCGTGGATGTCCTTGCAAACGCCGTTAAGGTCACATTGGGCCCAAAGGGACGAAATGTAATAATTGAAAAATCATGGGGCTCTCCAAGTATTACAAAGGACGGCGTTACAGTGGCCAAGGAGATCGACCTGGAGGATAAATTTGAAAACATGGGCGCTCAGATGGTCAAGGAGGTAGCCTCCAAGACATCCGATGTCGCAGGTGACGGCACTACAACGGCTACGATCCTTGCCCAGGCCATCTACCGTGAAGGATCGAAACTTGTTGCCGCCGGGGCAAATCCCATGATCGTTAAGCGCGGCATAGAGAAGTCCGTTGAAATCGTTACAGGCGAACTCAAGAAGATCTCCAAACCGACCAAGGACAAGATGGAGATAGCCCAGGTTGGTACTGTGTCGGCCAATAACGACCGGACCATAGGGGAGATCATTGCAGAGGCCATGGAAAAGGTCGGCAAGGAAGGCGTTATTACCGTCGAAGAGGCCAAGAGCATGGAAACGACACTTGATATCGTGGAAGGCATGCAGTTTGACCGCGGATATCTCAGCCCGTATTTTGTAACGGACCCTGAGAAGATGGAAGTGCACCTTGATGACGCCTACCTGCTTCTTAATGACAAGAAGATAAGCAATATGAAGGACATGGTCCCGATACTTGAACAGATCGCAAAGACAAGAAGGCCCCTCCTCCTTATTGCAGAGGATGTGGACGGCGAGGCCCTTGCCACCCTGGTGGTGAACAAACTGCGCGGCACGCTAAAATGCGCCGCAGTCAAGGCCCCCGGCTTTGGAGACCGCAGGAAGGCGATGCTGGAGGATATAGCTATCCTGACCGGAGGACAGGTCCTCAGTGAGGAGCTGGGCTTAAAGCTTGAAAATATTACCCTGAAAGACCTTGGAACCGCTAAAAAAATCAATATCGACAAGGATAACACCACGATCGTTGAAGGCGGCGGAAGCAGGGCCGCACTCGAGGGCCGCGTAAAACAGATAAGGGCTCAGATGGAGGAGACAACGAGCGACTATGACCGTGAGAAGCTCCAGGAGAGGCTGGCAAAACTTATAGGCGGGGTTGCCGTGATTAATGTAGGGGCGGCTACCGAGGCTGAAATGAAGGAGAAAAAGGCCAGGGTTGAGGACGCACTGCACGCAACGCGTGCGGCTGTTGAGGAAGGCATTGTCCCCGGCGGCGGTGTTGCACTTGTCCGCGGCATCCAGGCCCTTTCAAAGGTTACACTCGAAGGCGAGGAGCAGCTCGGGCTCAACCTGATTAAACGGGCGCTCGAAGAGCCTATAAGGCAGATAGCAAACAATGCGGGATTTGAGGGCTCCGTTGTTGTCCAGAAGGTAATGGACGGCAAGGGCAATTTCGGATTTAACGCGGATACCGGAGAGTACGAAGACCTTGTCAAGGCAGGCATCATTGACCCGACAAAGGTCACGAGGTTTGCCCTGCAGAATGCCGCTTCCGTTGCAGGGCTTCTGATGACAACAGAGGCGATGGTGGCTGAGAAACCTGAGGAGAAGAAACACTCAATGCCTCAGGTGCCTTCTGAAGATATGTATTAAGATGTTTTTACCCGGGCGGACATCCCGCCCGGGTTTATGATCAATCCTGATCGAGGTGATGAATTAACAACCGATTACTGATGTTCCTTTAATGAAAGAGACTACCATGCTGAGCGAAAAAAAGAAGACCTATTTTACCAACCTGCTTAACAAGCAGCTTAATGCACTGCAGAAGAAGGAAAAGGATACCCCTGTAACCAGCGTTGCCGGCGCAACAGGGCAGACGCCGGATTTTACCGATCAGGCCACCTTTGAATCGGATATGGACTTAAATATCCATATGAAGGAGAGAGAAAATAAGCTGATCTTCAAGATCAAAGAGGCCCTGGATCGCATTGAAAACGGCACCTATGGGATTTGCGATATGTGCGGGGAAGCTATATCAGAAACCCGGTTAAAGGCGAGACCAGTAACAACCGTATGCATCACCTGCAAGCAGAATCAGGAAAACCAGGAGAAGCTTAGAGGCCTTTGATGCCGGACCGGTATCTTGCGGATACTCTATGGCGGGACGCCCTTAAATATCCATGTCTGAGGAGTTGTCCTGTCCGCCCCGGGCAGGATATTTCCCCTTTCCCCTCCTGTATTTAAACCGGTCATTGCTATGCAACAGTCAGTAATGGCGGTCATATCTATTGACATAAAAGGTCATAACATATAATGTTAGCACTGTATTGACGGTCAGAAATAATCCTGTAGCCTGTTTATAAATTTCATAAATAATATCATAAAGAGATGGATTCAATATGGAATGTCCGCACTGTCATCAGAACATATCAGGCAGAGAGTGTCCGAGCTGCGGCAGGGAGATCCCTTTGGAAAGCCGGTACTGCATGAAATGCGGCGCAGAGGTGGAATTTGAAGGGGCAGCTGTTCAGGATGAGGATGAATTAGACCTTGAAAACAGGGTCCTCTGTCCTGACGGGGTATGCACCGGGATTATCATCGACGGCAAATGTATTGAATGCGGGAGGCCTTTTAAAGGCGAAGAATAATTTTTTGGTTAGCACCTTGTACCATGCGCCCTGAGCCCTGCGCCTTATACCGGATATTTTCATCACTCATGCCCGCAGCAAGAGTAAGGAATTTTAATAATATAAAAATTAGCAGAAGATAATGTACGAACTTAAGGTAATCACACAATTCGGCGCAGCACACCAGCTGAAGGAGACAGGGGGTGAATGCGAGAACCTCCATGGCCACAACTGGAAGGTCGAGGTCTATGTAAAGGGTGAGTGTCTTGACAGGCACGGGCTTCTTGTAGATTTCAAGGTCCTTAAAGAGGAAACCAGGGAGATAATAGAAAGGCTGGATCATAAATATTTAAATGAGCTGGAATGGTTCAGGGATATGAATCCTACATCTGAAAACATATCCAGGCTTATCTATGAACTCCTCAGCCTGAAGATAAACAACGAGAAGATCAGCGTGAGCAGGGTTACAACCTGGGAGTCGGACACGGCCTGCGCCACCTATAGCATTTAACATCAGAAAAGGATTTGTCTTATACCATGGGAATAATTGCATTCATCCCCTCCAGATACGGTTCAACACGTTTCCCTGCCAAACCGCTTGCACTGATAGACGGCAGACCCATGATCCGTCATGTGTATCAGTGCGCAGTCGCCTGTCCCGATATATCGGAGGTGTATGTAGTTACTGATGATGAGAGGATATCCAGGTGCGTGCAAGACTTCGGCGGCAAGGCAATTATGACCAGAAAGGAACACCAGTCAGGGACAGACCGTATTGCAGAGGCTGTTCAAACGCTGGGGCTTAAGGATGACGATCTCGTAGTCAATGTCCAGGGAGATCAGCCTTTGTTCGATCCCTCTGTCATATCTCTAATGGTGGCGCCGCTTGTCAAAGATGCCGGCATACCCATGAGTACCGTGAAATACAGGCTGGAAGACGAGGAAGAAATCAGAAATATCAATATCGTGAAGGTTGTCACCGACAATGACGGATTTGCCCTGTATTTTTCCCGGAGCATGATCCCCTTTTACAGGGAATTGGCCTCAGAGAATGACTATTATAAGCATCTGGGATTTTATGCGTACCGCAAGGAATTCCTCTTAAAGTTTACAGGCCTTCCTTCGGGCAGGCTGGAAACAGCGGAAAAGCTGGAACAGCTTCGAGCTCTTGAGTACGGCTACAGGATCATGGTCGTGGAAGCCACCCATGACTCAGTGGAAGTTGACTCTCCCGCGGACATACAAAAAGTAGAAAGAATGATAAAGTTGCACTGCAAATGAATAATAACAAGATCTGGAGACTACAGCCGGCCTCGCCTTATGCATCACAATTTGCCCTGGATACGGGGATTACACCGTTAAAGGCCCAGCTTCTTATCAACCGGGGCATATCGGATAAAGATTCGGCATCCTCCTTCCTTTCCCCGAGACTCACAGACCTCCTGGATCCCATGCTGCTGAAGGACATGGATAAGGCGGTTGACGCCATCCTGCATTCAATTGAAAACCGGGAACATATCGCGGTTTACGGAGACTATGACGCCGACGGCATCACCGCCACGGCAGTGCTCTTGAATCTTTTTTCATCCATAAATGTAAAGGCATCTTCCTACATCCCTGACAGGCTTGAAGAGGGCTACGGCCTTAATTTAGGCGCGATTAAACGGCTTTCAGAAAAAGGGGTGGATCTTCTCATCACGGTGGATTGCGGCATAGCCAACAGAAAGGAGATAGAGTTTGCTCAAAGCCTGGGCATGAAGGTAGTGGTTACCGATCATCACCAGATACCGAATAATTTTGAACCGGTCTGTCCGGTGGTCAACCCCCACAGATCGGACTCGCTGTTCCCCTTCAGGGCACTGGCGGGCGTCGGTGTTGCATTTTTCCTTGCAGTGGCCGTAAGATCCGCGCTCAGAGACAGGGACCGCTTCAATGACATGCCTGAACCTGATCTGAAAAAATTTCTCGACCTCGTGGCCATCGGAACGGTCGGAGATATGGTGCCTCTTACAGGTCAGAACAGGATTATCACCC
>JBFYXR010000497.1:0-4498 GCA_041310455.1 Desulfobacteraceae bacterium
GGCCTCCAGGACATAACTGAAGTTGGGATGGTTTTTATATATAGCCTCCTGGTTGCTCACAGTATGGGCGCCTGCTTTTTCCGGTTCTATCATTTCCTTCGCGCCTGTCAGAACCGTTACCCTGTGTCCGTCCTTGGCGATGCCTATTGCCGCCTCGGTTCCTATCTTCCCTGCGCCGATCATCACCACATTCTTCCCGAGGGCTTTTTTATTGCTGTAAACGTTTAAGATGTTGAAGACGTTTTCGGCGTCCGCGCCGGGCATCCTGGATATAACAGGCTCGGCTCCGGCGGCAACCAGGACCGTGTCATAACGCGCTGTCCTTATCATCGAAGGCGTTGCAGTAATATTGAGCTTAACCTCGATCCCTGCCTTCTTCACCTGGTTGATAAGGTAATCCTTGAAGACCTTGTGGTTCCATCTCCACTGGCTGTAGTCCGAGAATTGAAGCAGCCCGCCCAGGGCCGCATCCTTCTCATACAGGGTGACCCTGTGACCTCTTTCCGCAGCGACCAGGGCCGCCTTCATACCTGCCGGGCCGCCGCCTATCACGGCAACTTTCTTTCTTGTCAATGGCGCCTGGATGCCTGAAAGTTTATACGTAGGCAGCACCCACTTCGGGTTTACGGAACATGTGGCATAATAAGGCCCTATGGTCATGCTTATCCCATGACAGTCATGGCACTGAATGCAGGGAATTACATCATCGGCCCTGCCCGCCGCCACCTTTTTAATAAGATCATGATCCGCGAAAAATGGCGTGGTCATGCCTACCATATCTGTCAACCCTTTCGCGATAAATGCGTCATTCTGCACCGGGTCGTGGAATCCGGCGCTGGGGCAGGTGAGGATCTTTATGCCCGCCTTTTTAATGGCCTCGGCATAGGCCAGACTGATTGGCCTGTCCTGGTCCTGTACAAAGCTGTTAGGATGTTCGTTGATCCTGATCCACACGAAGTCAGCCAGGCCCTCGAGCTTTCTTGCCAATTCAACCGCCTTCTCCAGGTCAGAGGTGCTCGGCTGATTGACATTGGAGACCCCGGGGGTATTCTTTCCCTCACCCCCCATCATGCCCCCGCCCATTCTAAGGGCTGCCATTATTATAAGGTTGGTTGCGCTCCGGACCGCCTGTACGGCCTCAAGGCTGTTTGTGTTCATCTGATACACGTCATATCCATTGTCCGCGGCCTCCTTTGCCTCCTTTACTATCTCTTCAATGCTTTTATTGGCCTGCGCTGATGCGGGTCCACCCGGCATGCCCGCGGCGCCGGACGCACCGCCCTGGCCCCCGGCAGCACCGCCGGGCATATTGCCCTGAGGACCTGCTCCACTGCTTTGTGCTCCTCCTGCAGCGCCCTGTTGCCCACCCTGGCCAGGTGCTCCCCCCGGGGCTCCTCCGCCACCCGGCGCACCGCCGCCACCGCCGCCACCTGTATTGCCGGCAAATAAAACCAGGGATCCTTCGCAATGGATATCTTCAATCATCCGCTCGACATAGTTGTGAACCGGAGGGATGTCTTCCCATTTATCAGCCGACATCTTCGCCCAGCCCAGGCTCATGTGATTTGTATATGTCTTTGAATACGTTCTCGGATATGTCCCGAAAGAGGTGCTTATCGATACAATGGCGGCGTTTCTGGCCATGTTTGAATAATGGTTTCTCCATGCATCGGTAGGATAATTTTCCGGGCCCTGCATAAGGTAATTAGGAGAAACGGTATGCATTATCCTGTTTTTCAGCAACACATTTCTGATCCTGAGAGGTGATAAAAGATGGGGGCATCTGTTGCCGGCGGCCTGTATGCTTGCAGTTGCAGCCCTGTCGGCTGCCATTGCGGCCCCGGTTTGAAAACCTGCGAGTTTCCTGCAGGTGAATGCACCGGCGGACGCCGCACCGGCCGCCATCAGAAATTGCCGTCTTCCCATAAGGGCCTTGATCAGATTCATCATTTCCTCCTTGCTTATTAAAGGTTGTAAAATCTATTTGTAGGTAGGCCTTAAATCTTTATATTTGGCTACAAGCTGTTCCCAGTTCCCGGGCAACTCAATTTTCTTGGTTATAGGGCCGCCATGGTCGCCGCCTCCGGAGTACATTGCAGCGCCCCACGCATAGTCCAGCCCGGCTACAATGATAGGCAGGTGCATGTCCCGAAAAAACTTTCTCACTGACCTGCTGGGCTCCTCCGGAACAAGCACGCCCTTGAGAAGGTGGTGATTTCCCTTCATCCACCTTGCATTCACCTCCGAGCCGGGCCTGCGTGCGAATTCTACGATGTAGTCGGTCAAGGCCCTCCTGGTAAAGCCGCTTTCCGCCAGCATTCTTGCCGTAGCAGGAAATACAATAAAAGTGCATCCCGGGTCAAATCCCATTGCCTGGACACCTTCGCATATGCCTTTTAAGACCGAGGCGACATTTTTGCCGCCCAGGGCAAACTGGCGCATATTAGGCCAGGAAACAGTAACCGCGCTATCCTCTTTTTTAAGGCCATAGAACACATGCATAGGCTCCCACGGGCTGCCCTCTTCATTTTCAGCGAAACAAATGCCGGACCGTCCCTCGTGTCCCAGTATGGCCATGTCTTCAATGCCGGGGCGTACGCCGGCAATATTCAGGAGCATTAATGCTATGGCGTGCCCTATAGTTGTCTGCCTGTAATAGGGGGTTAAGAGTGTAGCGCCGCTGTGGATGTCAATGTCATGCCGGATCGGCCCGTTTATCATCACCATCGGGGCCCAGGAAGCCACACTGCAGGTATAAGCCTCCAGCCACATCCTGGGATCAACCAGCGCCTGTACGGCGGCTATAAGCACCGGCATATATGTGGGCAGGCAGCCTGCCATAACGGCATTGATGGCGATCTTTTCCACTGTTGCCTTACCGTTCATAGGGGGAATTTTAGCTATAACATGGTCAGGAGCAAGGTCAGTGCCCTTCAGCATCTCTTTGACGGCTTCATCAGTGGGCGGCATCACCGGCATACCCAGGGCCCAGCCGCGTTTGTAATAGAACGCGTTGATCTCGTCCAGGGTGCCTTTAGCTACAATCCTCGGCAGGGCAACGGGCGGCTCAGGCGGATTTATTTCCTCAGGAGTGAGCGGACCGGTAAGCGCCATTATGATTTTGTCCAATGCGGCATTTACGCGTTCAGGGATTATTTTTTCTATGAAATCGGTAATATCAGGCTCCGTGGATATGTCCGGTATAGCCAACTCAACCAATCGCATTGCCGGAACGCCTCTGAGTTGGGCAGCGCTTTTTGCGCAGTCTGTAAACTCCTTGTCCAGCATCATTACTACCGGCTTGCCCAGCCTTTCGACAATCGTAGCATTATAGGTCAGGTAAAGGGTGCAGGAGCCTGCATCCGCGTTGGCGACTACGGCGGCGTCCACCCCGCTCAGCCACTTTTCAAATATGGGCCTTATTTCCGGGTCTCTGGCTACTTCCGCTACCCGGGTATCGGCGTTGAGATCCTTGGTATACTGGAACCTGGTCAACTTTATGGTGGGGTATCTGGCCTGAAGCTGTTTACCGATTTCGTCAACGATAATAGCCCAGTGCTGTTTAAATGATGAGTACAGGCCTATCGTCTTGCCATTGAGATCACTTACCCGGGGCCGAAGTCCAATGATTTCCATCGGATCAACCTCGCCCCTGGGATTTAAAACTTGATATTCCATTTTATACTGCCTCCTTTTCTTTACGATCATAATAGATCTTAAATCCAACTGCAAATAATGTCGCTACCACACCGCAGGCTGCAATATAGACCCATCCTGCAGTATAGGTCTTAGTTGTATCTTTTAATATTCCGATTACCTGCGGACCAAGGTATTGTCCCAGCCCTGATCCTAAAGCAATGATGGCAATGATCGGTCCGATATCACGCCCTTTGAGGAAGGTGGGCGCCATGGAATTGACAAAAAGGAGCGTCGTCAGCTGTAATGCCTTTGCAATCAGGATGCCCGTTATATAGATCGCCTTATTGTCAAATTGCCCGAAAACGAGGCATACCCCTACCATGGAATTTAAAATACCGCTCACTATCAACATATTCCAGCGGCCAAATTTATCGCCGCACCAGCCCGCACCAAGATTTAAAAAAATCGCAAGAAACATTCCCATGGATAGGATCCATGAAAATTGCACTGCATCAGTACCCCATATTTCACGCATCTGTAATGTCGCAAATGTATCCACCTGCCCTTCCTCATTTGCAAAAATAACCAGCAGGCAGAGCAGCCAGACAGAAGGCATTAAATAGACGCTTCTGGGCTTAGGTTCGCCGGGCTTTAAGACAGCCCTGTCGCCTTTAAGGGACTCACCCGTGGCAGCTGCGCCTCCCCTGTAAAAGATAAAAAAGATCAATGCAGCAACAAAAACAATAGCAGCAAAAAACTGTATAGCTGCCTGCCATCCGGATGTCTGGCTCATAGAGGCGCCCATGTTCATGCCAATGATTGTTCCAACATAGCTTACCGCGGTGCCGATTCCTAAGGC
>JBFYXR010000500.1:0-6340 GCA_041310455.1 Desulfobacteraceae bacterium
ATACAGAAGAGGCCATGGAGACTGGACTGGGCGTTCAATTTCCATGGCCTCTGTGTTTTCGGCGAGGTATTAAAAGGCCAGCGCTATCTTAAGGGAGTATACCGGGCGATTCATGTATTCGAACTCAGCGGTGATCCCGAGCAGGGGTATCCAGCTTAATTTAACACCGCCGAAATAACGGGGCTGCCACTGCTTTTCATCGCTCAAGGGCGAACCAATCAGGTCAGCAGACAGAGACTGAAGGTTTCCCTTTGCCCTGCTGCTGAAATGGACCATGCCCGCGCCGGCATAGGGTGTAAGTATGGCGAAACCCTTGCTGATGGAGACATCAAATCCTGTTGTCTGAAAATCCAGGTCTTCAACCCCTGACAGCTTTGTATAGGTGCCGCGCACCCCAAGGGCCGGTGTCGCAATGCCGCCTTCGAGAATGGCATAGCTGACCTCAGCTCCGTACAGTTTAATGTTGGATCCCGGAACACCTGAATACATGGCGCCTATATCTATGCCACCGGGCAGCCCTTTTCTTACGCGTATTTTGGGGGCAGGGAGCACGCTGGGCGCATCGTCTGCAAATGCCTTTTCCCAGTAGTTGTTGTTCCCAGTGCTGATGGACACAAAGGAACTTTCTATCCCTATGTCAAATCCGGTCACTCCTAACGGCTCGGCAGGGGCCATATTTTTGTAGGCAAGCAATGCGACGGCCTCTTTGCTGAGGTCCTCAAATGCCGTCTGCGTAAGTCCCTCATCAAATTCAATGTCCGCGGCCATAACCTGTCCGGTGATCAGGAGCGAAAGAAGTGCGATGACACTGGCTATTTTTTTCATTTTATTCTCCTCGATGATTGTTAATTTCTTTGAATAAAGTAAGAATAGAGTGATCAGAGGGATATGTCAACGATTAATCAGAACATGATATGACATTAGGCGTTATAAACTGCAGGCATGTAATTTTTATGAAGCAAGGGAGCAAACAGCCCGGCAGTGTATTCGCAGAATTTTAGGACTTCATCTCGTTGCCGTTAAAGAACTGAAGGTATAAAGGCCCGGAGAAGGTGTGGACCAGTCTGCCGTTCTGCTTTATCAGCTGCTTGTTGTGGGTTTCAAAATCGACGTTTTCAAAAAGCTTCGCACACATCCTGGCATACTCAAGTATATGCGCCTTCTCATCCAGGGTCTTTTTACTGAAAACCTGCATTAGACTGTCCCTCCCGATTTTTAGGATTGCAATGGAGATACTGGCACAGACAACAGAAAGATCAGCTTCATGCCTGATCATTAACAAATCCTGTGCCAATGGGACCGGTTTGGAATTTGTAAATTATCTTTAAAAATCAAAAGGTTAAATCTGGGCAAAAAATGGCATGCAAACCGATATGTAAAAGGTTTCTAAATAATATGTAATGGTGTTCCAGGTGTTGGCAATAATTTACATATTTTTCAGGGCATGTTTAAAAGACATCAAGTCGAGATTTCCAGGAACTATTCCAGGCCATATTCCTTTATCTTGGAGATGAGTATAGGGCGGCTGATCTCAAGGATCTTGGAGGCATTTGAGCGGTTTCCGCCGGTAAGCTCCAGGGCCTTTCGGATAAGCTCCATCTCAAGACGCCTTGTCTCCTTCTTAATTGACAGGCTGCGTCCCTGATCTTCCGATGACATGATTTCATTTTTTGAGGTAATTGAAGAGGGGAGTTCCGAGGGCGTGATAAGGTTATCCCTTGCCAGGATCATTGCCCTCTCAATAACATTTTCCAGCTCCCTGATATTGCCGGACCAGCCGTGTGCAAGAAGAAAGGCCATGGCGCTGGATGAGAGCCCCTCGATATTTTTGTCGAGCTTTCTGTTGAAGCTGTCGATGAAATGGCCCGTAAGCAGGGGGATATCTCCCCGTCTCTCCCTCAGGGGAGGGAGGTGGATCGTCAAGACATTTATCCTGTAAAACAGGTCTTCCCGGAACCGCCCGTGTTCCACCTCCCTGGTCAGGTCCTTTGAGGTGGCGGCCACCACCCTCACATCGATCTTTTTAGGCACCGTAGCGCCCAGGGGGGTGATCTCTTCCTCCTGCAGGACGCGCAGGAGCTTGACCTGCAGCTGCACGGGCAATTCGCCTATCTCATCAAGAAAGATCGTGCTCCTGTCGGCCTCCTCAAACAGGCCCGGCTTGTCCCTGGCCGCGTCTGTAAATGCGCCTTTTTTGTAGCCGAACATCTCGCTTTCAAGAAGGTTTTCAGGTATGCCGCCGCAGTTTATTGATACCATGGGCCTCTCAACCCTCGAACTCTTTGAATGGATGGCCTTTGCGATGAGCTCCTTGCCTGTACCGCTTTCTCCGGTGATAAGCACGGTTGTCTTGTGATCAGCGACCCTTTCAACCAGTTCAAAGACCGCGGCCATGGCCTCGCTTCGGGCTATAATATTGCCGAAGGAGTATTTCTGCTCGATCCTGTTTATCCTGTTCTGCAGCCTTAAATTTTCTTTCTTGAGCCTTTCGCGCTCTTCCGCCTTTTTCAGGGTAAGGAGGGCCTCATCGGATTTGAAGGGTTTTGCAATATAGTCATAGGCGCCCAGTTTCATGGCCTCAAGGGCCGTATCTATCGTGCCGTATGCGGACATCATGATAAATGTCTTTTCGGGATATCTTGTCCTTGCCTCCTTCAGAAAACTCAATCCGTCCATTCTGGGCATTTTTATGTCGCACAGTATGAAGTCAAAGTCTTTTTCAGCCAGCCTGGACAGGCCCTCCACGCCGTCCGCCGCCGCATCGGTGAGGTATCCCTCCTTGCCGAGCATTACCTGGAGCATGTGGCGCATATTTTTTTCATCATCTATAATCAGAATATGTTTTCCGGAATCTTTCATCTGTCGTCTCCTTGAGGTTGACCTTTGTGTAGAGGAAGATTGATGATAATTGAAGTGCCTTTCCCCGTTGCGCTTTCAGCGCGTATTACACCCCCCTGGGATTCTATGATCATGTAGGATACGGACAGGCCGAGCCCTGTCCCCTTTCCGGGCTCCTTCGTCGTATAGAAAGGATCGAAGATATGCCGGATACTGTCTTCCTCAATGCCCGGGCCATTATCAATAAACCTTATCTCAATAGAGTCCTCCTTATTAGATGTTGTGATCAATATATCGTTTGAGGAATCGTTTCCCGCGGTGCGCTCATCCTTCAGGACGTCAGCCGCGTTCATGATAATATTTAAAAAGACCTGCTGCAGCTGGTTTGAATCGGTGAAGGCCGTGTCTCTTTCAGCCTTAAGATCCAGCCGGATGTTGATGCCCTCCATCAAGGGATGGGGACTCATCATGTTCACGGTGTCGGCAATAATCTCATGGATCCGGTTTTTCTCATTATTTTCTGTGGATGGCCTCGAAAAATCAAGGAGCTGCCTGATGATCGCATTTATGCGGGTTATCTCTGATTCGACACGGTTCAGGAAATCCCTTTTTTCATCATCGGCGATTTCCCCCTTTCTGATCAGCTCCAGGTAACCCAGGATGATACCCAGGGGGTTCCCTATTTCATGGGCAATTCCGGCGGCCAGACGCCCGACGGATGCGAGCTTTTCGGAACGTATTATCCTGTCCTGGGCCTGTTGAAGCTCGATATTCGCCTTTTCCAGGGAAGAGATATGCCTTCTCAGCTCTTTCTTGTTTTCATCAAGCCTTTGCAGCATTGTGCTTAGAGAACGCGACAGGTTTCCTATCTCATTGCCGGTGTCTTCAGGCATGGGAGGAAGGATGTCCTCCTCCCTGTATTTCTCAGTCATCTTGAGAAGACGATGGATAGGAGTGACCACGATCCTGGACAGGAGATAGATGCCGACCAGGGCGAGCACTATCGTATCAAGGATGATATAGAGGATTACAAGTCTTTGGGATTCCCTCAGGGATTTATAAATTGAATCAAGGGACGAGCTTATGGCTGCGCCGCCGATAGTCGTTCCGCGATACATCAGGGGGCCGGAAACGGCAACAGCTTTATTGCCGAGCCAGAAAACCCCCCAGGAAGTGCCCCTGTAGCTGACCGACATCGCCGCCTCCTGAAGTGATATCCTGGCAGGGGTCAGGAGAAATTTCCTGTCTTCGTCTGATGACGGGGTTGAAAAGGCGGCATTTCCATTAATATCCACGATAACCAGGTCCGGATAACCGCCTTTTGACAAAAGGTCTCTTATGTCTTCTACGGTTTCCATGTCCTGAAAGAGGACGCTCAATGATTTGTTCGTGCTTCCGATGAGATTGCCGATATCCAGGGAGAGCGCATTGATAAGGATCTTGCCTGCGTCAGCCCGGGACTGCAGCAGGCTTCTCTGCGACAGGTTAAGCATGACCAGGTTAACAAGGAGCATGGCGGCAATTATCAGAAACAGCAGCTGCGCCAGTATCCCTGTCCTCAGGCCGTAAAATGGAAGCTTCAAATTATCTCCTGATAATTAAAAATTGTTACATGAACAGCTGAAAATACCATGCTTCAAGTCTCCCGCCGAAAAAGAGATATATCAGGGCGCCTATCACCAGAAAAGGGCCGAAAGGTATCCTGGCCCTGAGGCCCTTGCCTGAAAGAAGAAGCGCCGCTGAGCCGATCACGCAGCCTGTAAGGGACGAGCTTAATATAACCAGCGGCAGGGACTTCCAGCCCATCCAGGCGCCTATCATGGCAAGCAGCTTGACATCCCCGCCCCCCATGCCTTCCTTTCCGGTCAGCCTTTCGAATATGACCGCGACAAGATAAAGTATTCCTCCCCCGGCTATGATCCCGAAAAGCGAATCAAGCCATGTGATCGGGTATGAGGAGATAAGGTTGAGGCAGACAGTGACTGCAAAGCCGGCGATAATGCCGGGGATGGATATGATATCCGGAATGATCTGATGACCCAGGTCTATAAAGGATATTACAACAAGCGCTGACACAAAGATAAACAGGGCCAGATAATGCAGATAATCGGGATAGTATTTTACAAAGACGGCAAGGCTTAACAGGCCTGTCAACAGCTCTATAAAGGGATACTGCATGGAGATGGGTTGACGGCAGCGCCTGCATTTTCCGCCGAGTATTATATAGCTTAACAACGGGATATTATCGTAAAATTTTATTCCCTCTCCGCAGCTGGGACAGCCGGAAGGAGGATTAACAATGGATTTTTTCAGGGGTATTCTGTAGATGCATACATTCAGAAAACTTCCGACGATAAGGCCGAAAATGGATACGAAGACCAGCATAATAGAATAGGGCATGGCCTTGACGGCGCCTCCTTAATATTTATAAATGATCCTGATTGCTGTGGGTTGCCGCTTTATATTCTTTTATAAGGGATCGTTTGTCAATAACATCCGTAAGGCGCAGGGCGCAGGGCGCAAGGAAAAAATACGGTTCTTCTCCAAATTAGTTGATTAAAGATTTTGATATAGAGTCTATTTTTTACTTGATAGGCATGGGATCTGGCAGGGTTGGCCGAGGCCCCCTTTCCTAAACACAATTCTCCTCCCCTTTGAGGGGAGGATCAAGGTGTGGTCTCATATACTAAGGAAGGCTGTATTGGATTGACATTACAGGTGTTTTAAGATAGGACTCCTGGCCATGATAATATCCATCAATCCACAGAATCCTCAGCAGCGCCTTATTCGCAAGGTAAGCGAGGTCCTTGACCAGGGCGGCCTCATCGCCTACCCTACGGATACATTTTATGGGATCGGGTGTGATCTGTACAACAAGAAGGGTATCGAGCAGATATACAAGTTGAAAAAACGTTCCCTGAACCAGCCCTTCTCCATTATATGCGACAGCCTCAAGGAAATCAGCAAATACGCGAAGGTGTCGGATTACTGCTATAAAACCATGAGGAGGCTGCTGCCCGGCCCCTATACATTCATACTCGAGGGCACCAAGCTTGTGCCCAAGATAATGCTTACGAAGCGAAAGACCGTGGGCATACGCGTCCCTGACAACAACATCTGCATCAGTATAGTCCGTGAACTCGGCCGTCCCATAATAAGCACAAGCGCGCTGATTGATGATCCGTCCCTGATCCAGGATGCCTATTCTTCCTATCTTGAGATTGTAATCGACGGAGGGGTGCTGCATCCCGATCCTTCAAGCGTCATTTCTCTCATAAATGATGTGCCCGAGGTGATTCGAAAGGGCAAGGGCGATATAAGCATGTTTGTTTGATATGTTAATTGGAAAGGCCGCTCCACCTGTACTCTATGACCGGCCTGATGTCGTCTGCGACTGCCTTTGAGATTGCTTGGCTGGCGCTCTGGAATATGATGTCCCATAGCTTGAGTCCGGTTTTTTCAGGATATACCAGTGTCGGTTCACCCTTTATCCCGGACAGGT
>JBFYXR010000502.1:0-2822 GCA_041310455.1 Desulfobacteraceae bacterium
TTCTATCTCAAGATCCCCCAGGGGCGTGTTCCAGGCCCCGTCTTTCATAATATAATTGGCGCTTCCGGGGTGCAGATGCCTTCCGAAAAGGACAAAGACATCCGGCTGGTATTATTCAGGCCAGATAGCCTTTAATGTCATTAAATGCCTCAGGGACGGGGTCCTGCCGGATGTCTTTGTCCTTTTCGGAAGGCATCTGCACCCCGGAAGCGCCAATTATATTATGAAAGACGGGGCCTGGAACACGCCCCTGGGGGATCTTGAGATAGAAACCGGCCTGGCGGAAAGGCTGATATCGGAGTTTAAATTTACAGTAGAGTCCTCTTCCAGGTATGAACAGGATAATACTATTGAACTCCAACTGCCTTTTATCAAATATCTTTTCCCCGATGTTAAAATACTTCCTGTCGGTGTGCCGCCGAAGGCCGCTTCCATAAGGATCGGTGAACGCATCGCGGAACTGGCGGAAGAGGCCGGAAAAAAGATATTCGTAATAGGATCAACGGATCTCACCCATTATGGTTATAATTACGGCAACACCCCGAAAGGGACAGGGATTAAGGCTGTTGAATGGGTTAAAAATGTGAATGACAAAAGGATGATAGACCTGATATTAGATATGAATCCGGAAGGGATCATCTCAGAGTCTCTTGCCAGTTCAAATGCCTGCTGTTCCGGTGCGGTGGCAGCGGCTGTGGCGGCTTTGAAAAGGATGGGGGCATTGAAGGGAGAAAAGCTCATTTACAGGACAAGCTATGATATAAGGCCGGACGACAGCTTCGTGGGGTACGCGGGGATTGTGTTCGGCAAAGAATAAAAAAATATGGACAGGAAAAGAATAAAAACGGAACTACTGGTGCATGACCTTAAAACACCTATTGCAATTATTGAGACAGGCATAAATTCACTGATTAATAACGACAACAAACAGGAGCAGCTATCGCCAAGACAGCAGAAAATACTGGCCAGGTTGCTTAGAAGCATTAAAAACGCAAAGGGTCTTGTCAATGATATCCTTGAGGTAGGAAGGTCTTCGGAAGGCATAATCAATAATAAGTGGTGTCTTTTATGCGAATTGCTGGTGCCGCCTATTGCAGAGATTATCGATCTGACCGATTACAGTGCAGGAGAAAGGATCAAGGCATGTGAGGACATGGATTCCCTTATTAAGGAATTGTCTAAAAAGGGTATCATGCTCAACATGGACAGGAGGCTCTGGCGCAGGGAAGTATTTCTGGACCCCAGAAAGATAAACCAGATAGTCAGAAATCTGATGAGCAATGCTATAAAATTCAGGAAGAATACAATTGAAATCCATGTGGATATCAGGAAGACAAAAGACCAGGGTGAGAACCTGTTTATAGCTGTCAAGGATGACGGTGAAGGCATTGAAAAGATCTATCACCGGAAAATATTTGAGAACTATTTTCAGATAGAGGATGACAGAGAGGATTGCGTCCGGGGACACGGGCTAGGGCTGGCAGGGATACTCATCCTTATTGAGGACATGGGCGGCAAGATGTATCTGGAGAGCGGGGAAGGGAAGGGGGCCAAATTCTCAGTGACCCTGCCTCTTGGTTTGTGTTCAATCTCTTGAAATTTTTTTAAAGGAGTATTTCAGTATGTGCGAAGCGCATGCATTTATATTGAATCAGGGCAATGAGGAGATGATCCTGGAAAATGTGGATCAGGTTGATATTGAAGGCGATGAGATCAGGATGGTCAACATCTTCGGAGAACAGAAGATCATCAAGGCAAGGATCAGGAGTTACAGCGGGACAAAAAACAGGATTGTTCTTGAACCGATTTGATAAAAATTTTCTTTTTAAATTTTAATATGTCAGTCCCAAACTAAATCTCCTCCCCCTGTTAGGGGGAGGCAGGAGGGGGTCTTGAATCAGTCATGAGGGAACACATGACTTTCAGAGACCCCACCTTAATCCTCCCCTAAGAGGGGAGGAGACTATCGAAAATGTATTTTGAAAATGCACATGAATGTTGTAAACACGGATTTAAGCCGCCGTTCAAGGCCGGCAGCATTTTTAATGTAAGGATTCATCATGCAGAATTTAATAAAACAGGCGGTCCAGATTCTTTATCAATCCAAAATGACTATAGCGCTTACAGGGGCCGGCATCTCCGTTGAATCAGGGATACCCGATTTCAGAAGCGCAGGAGGCCTCTGGTCAATCTATGACCCTGATCATTATGCCACTATTGATGCCTTCACGGTCAATCCTAAAAAGGTATGGAATATGCTCCGGGATATGGATAAACTGGTCAGCCGTGCAAAACCCAACAGGGCGCATATCGGCATGGGGCTGCTCGAGAAAATGGGATACCTCAGATGCATAATCACCCAGAATGTGGATAATCTTCATCAGGCGGGAGGGGCGAGGAATGTCATAGAATATCACGGCAATCAAGGCACTTTGACATGCATGTCCTGCGGGAAAAAATTTACAATGGATGAAAAGAGAAAGGAGTATATCCCGAGATGTTCATGCAGCAGCATCCTCAAACCGGATGTTGTCCTGTTCGGGGAACCGATTCCGGAAGATGTCCTTTACAATTCTTTTCAGTTTGCCAATTCAGCACAGGCGCTGCTGGTGGTGGGCACTTCAGCGGTTGTTTCGCCTGCCAACAGCATCCCTATTCTCGCCAAGAAAAACGGCGCAAAAATTATAGAGATAAACAAGGAAAGCACCCACCTTACATCCCGGCTTACCGATGTATTCCTGCAGGGGGATGCAGGAGATATTATTGAAAAACTGGTCCTGTCCATCAGGGAGGACGACTGATATCCCTTTCCATCAGGGGGA
>JBFYXR010000503.1:0-3407 GCA_041310455.1 Desulfobacteraceae bacterium
GGCAGCCTCCTTTGCAGGGCATCTCGGCCTTTCAAGGCTCATCTGCATTTATGACGACAACGGCATCACTATAGAAGGAAAGACGGCCATATCATTCACTGAAGATGTGGCCATGAGATTCAGTGCATACAACTGGCATGTAATCAAGGTGGATGACGGGAACGATACTGACGCAATATACAAGGCTATTATTGAGGCAAGAAATGAAAAAGAAAGGCCGTCGCTGATAGCTGTCCGGACCCATATAGCATATGGAAGCCCTAACAAGCAGGACTCTCCTGACGCCCACGGAGCTCCCCTTGGCGATGAAGAGGTCAGGCTCACAAAAAAGGCCCTGGGGTGGCCTGATGATAAAAGCTTTTTTGTGCCCCAGGATGCACTGGGTATTTTCAGGCGATCCGTGCAAAAAGGTAATGACTCCGAGGCGCAGTGGTCAAAGACATTCGACGAATATCAAAGGCTTTTCCCCGAACTTGCCGAAAAATTTGAATCCTCTATTACAGGAAAATTGGAAAAAGGATGGGATGCGGATATGCCCACCTTACAGGAAGAGGCCCTTGCTACCCGCGCTGCATCAGGAAAGGTTCTGAACTTTATCGCCGGAAAGATTCCCGGTCTAATCGGAGGTTCAGCCGACCTCGCTCCCTCCAATAATACCATCATCAAGGGTTCCGGTGATCTGCAGAAGGGGTCCTATGAAGGAAGAAATATCCGTTTCGGCGTACGCGAACATGCCATGGGTGCGATCATGTCCGGCATTGCCCTTCACGGCGGGCTTATACCCTTCGGGGGGACATTTCTCGTGTTTGCGGATTATATGAGGCCTTCCATACGGCTTGCAGCATTAATGGGACAGCATGTGATCTATGTATTTACCCATGACAGCATTGCCGTAGGAGAAGACGGCCCCACGCATCAGCCTGTAGAGCATCTGGCATGCCTGAGGGCCATACCGGGCCTTACGGTTATCCGTCCTTCTGATTCTACGGAGACCGCTGAGGCATGGCGACAGGCCATCAATATCAATAATGGTCCGACGGCATTGATTCTGAGCAGACAAAAACTTCCTGCCATTGATAGGAAGAAGTATGGACCTGCCGGAGGGCTTGCAAACGGCGGATATATACTGAGAGGCAGTAAGAAAAGGCCTGACATAATACTCATAGCCACAGGCTCAGAGGTCCATATTGCCCTGGAAGCGGCGGAAAGGCTTACAGAAAATGAGGTTAACGCCAGGGTAATCAGTATGCCGAGTATTGAGCTCTTTGAAAAGCAGTCTCCTGAATATAAGGAAAAAATCCTTCCTTCCGGAAAAATTCCGCGTCTAATTATAGAAGCCGGCCATACCATGGGGTGGGACCGATATCTGGGTAAAAAGGGATCGATAATCGGGATGACAAGGTTCGGGGCATCGGCTCCAGGAGGGACCCTGATGAAAAAATTCGGGTTTACTGCAGACAACATTGTTCAGAAAGCCATGGAGCTGATTGGAAAGTAACGATGAAGAAGGCGCAAGGCGCAGGGCACAAGGCGCAAGGTAATAACTAGTGTTACTTGTGTTTATTGAGTTACTTATGTTTCTTGGGCTTTTTTAACACAATAATTCAAGTAACCTGGGAACCCAAGTAACGCTTTCCTTGAAACAGGGCTGCCATGGGCGAGATACTTATCGGGACATCAGGGTTTTATTATGGTGACTGGAAAGGGGTATTTTACCCTGAGGATATTCCGGCTGGGGAGTATCTTTCATATTATTCTCTCAGGTATAAGACTCTTGAACTGAATTTTTCATACTATAAAATACCCGATTCAAGACAATGCGCAAAGATGCTTGAAAATTCCGGAGGAAGTCTGGAGTTCACTGTAAAGGCATTCCGGCAGCTGACCCATGAGATATCCGACAGATCAATAACAGAAGTCCTGCCCCATTTTATAAAAGGCATTTCACCATTTATCGAAGGAAAAAGGCTGGGCGCGATACTTCTTCAGTTTCCCCAGTCATTCCATTACACTGTTGAAAACAGGTTCTATCTGAAATCCCTTCTTGAGGCAATGTCCGGCCTTCCGGTCGCTGTTGAATTCAGACAAAAAGAATGGCTCAGAGAATCTGTATACAGGACACTTGAAAAAATGCACGCTGCCTTTGTATGCGTTGATGAACCCTTATTGCCATCCCTGATTCCGAAAACAATTATCACAACATCTGACATAGGTTATATAAGGTTTCACGGGCGCAATAAAAAGGACTGGTACGGGACAGATTCACTAACAAGATATGATTACCTTTATTCGGATCAGGAACTAAAGGAATGGGCGCCGGAGATACTTGCAATAGCAGAGAAAACAAAAAAACTCTTTGTCTTTTTCAATAATCACGCCAGGGCGCAGGCGGTAACTAATGCCGGGATGCTTATTAATCTGCTATGCAAAGAACTATAGGATTTACATAACTATAATTTCTATGATAGGTAGATCAATCATTTAAAATATCATATTATATAGATATCAATTTAGTCCGGATTAAATAAAATGAATCACGATTACCGTCTCGCCAGGGAAAGAATGGTCAAAAAACAGCTCATTCCCAGGGGTATCACAGATAAGAAGGTCCTGGCTGCCATGGGCAAGATACAGAGGCACCTCTTTATGGAGGAGGCGCTTGTCGGAGAGGCCTACAATGACCACCCCCTGCCGATAGGCCATAAGCAGACCATTTCTCAACCCTATATTGTTGCCCTCATGACGCAGGCCCTTGAATTGACCGGCAATGAAAAGACCCTTGAAATAGGAACGGGCAGCGGTTACCAGACTGCCGTTCTTGCAGAACTCTCCTCCAGGGTCTACACAATTGAACGAATCAGGGTTTTGATGGAAAGGGCGAGACACATGTTACAGGAACTTGGATACACTAACGTCCTTTTCAAATCCTATGACGGGACACTGGGCTGGGAGGAATATTCCCCGTACGATGCCATTATAATAACCGCAGGGGCGCCCGCCGTGCCTGAGCCATTACTTGAACAGCTGGCCGATGGAGGAAGGATGATAGTCCCGGTCGGAGATAAATTCAGCCAGGAGCTGATAAGGATCACCCGAAGGAAGGACAGTTTTGACAAGAAGAGTCTCGGCGGATGCAGGTTTGTCGATCTTATAGGTGCGCACGGCTGGAAAGAATGACATCCGGAAAAGACCTCCGATTCGAACATATACAGAAACTTTCCCTGCCTCTATCACTCATCAAGGGTGTCGGGCCGAAAAGAGCGGCACTCCTTTCGCTTAAAGGGCTAAATACAGTCCTTGACCTTTTATACTTTACTCCCATCCGTTATGAAGACCGCTCGAATCTAACTCCCATAAGGTGCGTTGAAAACGGGTCCTCATGCCTTGTAACAGGCACGGTAGTAGAA
>JBFYXR010000506.1:0-9811 GCA_041310455.1 Desulfobacteraceae bacterium
CTGAAAAGATATTCATACCATTTTCCGTGGGAGGAGGGATAAGGACCTTTGAGGATATGCGGCTGGTCCTTCTGGCCGGGGCCGAAAAGGTAAGCGTCAATTCCGCCGCGGTCAGGGACCCGAAGATTATTTCGGAAGGGGCCGAGGCCTTTGGCAGACAATGCATAGTGCTTGGAATGGATGTCAAAAAAGTTCCTGTCTCAGACAGTATACCGAGCGGCTATGAGATCGTCATTGACGGCGGCAGGCAATTTACGGGACTGGTTGCCCTTGAATGGGCCAGGAGGGGAGAGGCCCTGGGCGCGGGGGAGATCTGCCTGAATTCCATCGATGCCGACGGCACAAAGGACGGTTATGAGCTGGCATTAAATAAATTAATATCATCCAGTGTAAATATACCTGTAATAGCCTCAGGAGGCGCCGGGACCCCGGAACACATCCTGAAAGTCCTCCAGGATGATAAGGCGGATGCCGCTCTGATAGCCTCAATGACCCATTACGGCACTTACACGATAAAGGAGATAAAGACCTTCCTCCATAACAGAGGAATAAAGGTAAGAATGAACTGGTAGGCCCCTTCCGACTCCGAGACAATTTATCCTTATAATAATACAGCCTCCTGCCCGGAATCCGGTGATTTATGTTTGCCCTTTATTTCAAAATATGCTACAAATATAAATCAAACTTGGAGAATAGAATATGTCGAAAATACTGATTGTCGATGATGAGGAACACATTCGTTTTCTATATTCAGAGGAATTGTCGGAGGCCGGATACGAGGTGATTACCGCTGACAGCGGCTATATGCTCCTGGAAAGAATCGATGATGAAAGGCCCGATCTGGTCGTCCTTGACATCAAGATGGTGGATTACAACGGCCTCGATCTTTTGCAGGATATCAGGAATAAGTTTTCCGACCTGCCGGTGATTTTATGCACTGCCTATGATACCTTCAAGGAGGATCTTAAATCCATAGCTGCTGATTTCTATGTCATAAAATCCTTTGACTTAACAGAGCTTAAAACCAAGATCAAGACCGCACTGGAGAGGAATGAGGAAGTTAATGGTGTTTCAACCTCATGACATCAAGCTCCGACAGTGTTATTCCGTGATTTAAACTCCTTTTATTTATGATACTTCTCCCCGTGGATGATTGTAAGTGCCCTGTATACCTGCTCCAGGAGGATTAGCCGGCTCATCTCATGGGTGAAGGTCATCATGGAAAGGGAAAGGATGTGATCCGCCTTTTCAAGGACCTCATTTGATAAACCTACAGGCCCTCCAATCGTAAGACATACAGCTCCCCTGACATTGACGGATAGCCTTCTCAACAGGTCGGCCATGCCTTTAGAATCGTGCTGACGCCCGGACGGGTCAAGGGCTATGAGATAATCGCCTGCCGAGGCTTTCTGCAGTATGGCCAGGCCTTCAGTCCTTTTTACCTCTTCATCCTGAAAGCCCTTTTTGATCCTTACCGGTCTGACCTCTACCCATTCAGTCTGGGCATATCTTTTAATGCGATCAAGGTAAAAGGCCTCCCCTTCCCTGAGGAAAGGGACGCGTGTTTTGTCGACAACTATGATCTTAATTTTCAGCATTTGTTTTCTGTATGAGGTAACAACGAGTCAAAGCGTCTCAGACGTGGATAGCAGGCGCATGGCTCAAGGCGCAAGGTAAAAAAAGGGTTAATGAATTCTTACATAATTAATATCCGGTAGCATGTATTATTTTATAATAAGTTTCATATAGAGGTTCTTCACCGCCGCTTCAATCTGCTCCTGCGCGACACGGTAATAATAGGGCGCCTTGCCGTAGGGATCGATTATATCATCCTCTGCCTGATCCGTAGCAATATATCTGCCAAGCCGTTCAACCTTGTAATCCGCGTCAGGCCAGAATTCATGCATATATTCCCTGTGCCTGTTCTCCATTACATATATCCGATCAGCCCACTCAACTTCCTTTCCGGTTATTCTTCTGGATAAATGGTCGCATGCTGGTATCTTCAGTTTTGTCAGGTAATCCAACATCACCGGGTCGGCAGGCATCCCCTCGTTGTCCAGGATGCCTGCGGAGGAAACAAAGATACCCTTTGCATTATTCTGATCGATCTCATGCTCCAGGAGCATTTCGGCAAGATAGCTCCTGCTTACATTGCCGGTGCAAAGGAATAGGATATTCATGGGATTTCCATTTAATGCTTAAGCTTATAAAAAGGATTAAGTTTATCTTCCGACACCCTGCCGTAATCAGACAGGCGCAAGGCACAGGGCATGAAAGATTTCAAATCTCGAATTTGAAATTTCAAATTAGTTTTTCTCCTTATGCCATGCGCCTGCCTTTATTTTCACCTCTTTTCAAGGCCAAGAATCGCTGCTATTTCGGAGCTTATCTCATTGACATATTCTGTCATGTCCTTGCCTTCAAGGGGCTTGCCGGGTTCAGGAAACCGCTTGAGCCTTTCAGGTTTTATCAGCAAGGGCGCATTCTTCAGTTCCTTTCTCGGGACGACATTAAAGACCGGGTCAAAACTGTCATTAAAGTACATGTCCTGAAAGGAAAGGAATTTCAGCATATGAGCAGTGGAATCGAGCACTGCGATCTCATCCTTTTCGATTATCCCTTCCTTTATGGCCTTTCTAAGGCCGGCCAGGGATTCCCCGCCCTGGGTGCAGGCGATGTTTCCATTCCTGTTCGCGATTATCATTGAATCCATTATCTCCTGCTCTGAGACCTGGACCACGAAGACCTTTGTCCCGCCAGCGAGTCTGTTGTACTCTTCGGCTATGCGGATCACCCTTGGTATGGATACTGGATTTCCTATCATGGCTGCCTGGGCAACGCTTGACTTCACATTTACCGGGATGAATTTTCGTTTTTCAGGATCTTTTTCCAGATAGTATCTATAAACAGGATCGGCATGCTCCGACTGCACGCCGGTTATCTTTGGAAGATGATCAATTATCCCGGCCTTATAGAACTTGAGGAAACCGTTCATTATCGCCGTAATATTTCCGGCATTGCCTATCGGCACAACAACGGCCTTATCCTTTACCTGATAATCAAAATCCTGTGCTATCTCATAGGCAAAAGATTCCTGCCCCAGTATCCTCCAGCTGTTTTTTGAGTTCAGGAGCGCCACGTGATAGTTTTCTGCCAGGGATTCTACGACCTTCATGCAGTCATCAAAAACACCCTGCATTTCAAGCACCTTTGCGCCGCTGCCAAGAGGCTGTGCCAGCTGCTGGGGGGTAACCTTTCCATGGGGCAAAAGAACGGCTGACTTTAGAAAATCCCCCAGATAGGATGAGTAAAGCGCGGCAGATGCGGAGGTGTCTCCTGTAGAGGCGCATATTGCAAGGATCCTGGCTGTCTTCTGATCCTTTGCAAAATGATTGATGTAACTGAGGGCGCAGGCCATCCCCCTGTCCTTGAATGACGCACTGGGAGTCATGCCGTCATTCTTGAAATAAAACTCCCTTCCCGCAAGTTCCATCATCCTGTCGTTGGCCTTTACTATGGGCGTATGGCCCTCTCCGAGATAGACTATGTTTTCAAGCGGGATCATCGGCGCGATGAATTCATAATAGCGGAATACCCCTTTAAGGGACTGATTGTTCAGCATCCGGCGGTAATCGAATATGTCTCTCCAGAGCTCCCCTTTTATTTCTTTAAACCTCTGGAAATTCTTATCCTCAAGCATGAGAACGCTGCCGCAGGTCGGGCATGTGTACAATAGGTTTTCAATACCGAATTCCCTGCTGCAGCCGAGGCATGTATAGGACATGCGGCCTTCAGGGGCCGGGATAAGGTATGGACGTATATATTCCGGGAATTGATCTGCCTTCATGTGACAATCCTTTGTTTTATTGTTGACCTGTTAAGGTTTATTCTCGTAAAACTATAATATCAGAGCGTAAATATCAACCTAAACCATCAATATGGAAAAGCAAATTAACTCTTGAGATGACCGCCTTAAAATGTTAAAAAAACGGTCATGGCAGTTCTGCCTGGACAGGGCGTTGCTGCCGGGGGCGAAAAGTGCATCAGGGTATGCGGCCCCCTCCCATAATAAAATATTTTTCCGGGAATCAGAAAAATGTCAATCATAGAGCAGGTAAAAGAGGTTTTAAAAATCGAGGCCCAGGGCATACTGGACCTGACAGACCGGGTTGGTCCCGAGTTTGAAGATGCCGTCAAGATGATATTAAAGGCCAAGGGAAGGGTGATATTGACAGGGATGGGGAAATCAGGGCTTGTCGGCAGGAAGATATCCGCAACACTCAACAGCACGGGAACGCCTTCTCTATTCATGCACCCTGCCGAGGCTATCCACGGCGACCTGGGCATGGTTACAAAAGATGACGTGGTGCTGGCCATTTCAAACAGCGGCACCACCCAGGAGATAAACAAGCTGCTGCCTATCATAAAACAGATGGGCGCCAGGATAATCTCCTTTACAGGCGGGCTTAATTCGCCGATGGCAAAGGCGAGCGATGTCGTAATCGATGTCGCAGTTGAGAGAGAGGCTTGCCCCATGGGTCTCGCACCGACCACAAGCACAACCGCCACGCTCGCAATGGGCGACGCCCTTGCCGTCGTGCTTATCAAGCTCAGGCAGTTCAGCCAGAAGGACTTTAAGAGATTTCATCCCGGCGGAAATCTGGGTGAGCGCCTGACCACAAAGGTTAAGGAGGTCATGTTTACAGATGACAATATGCCCGTGGTCAGGGCCGGCACCCTGGTAAAGGAGGCGATCCTGGAGATTGACACCAAGGGGATAGGCGCCACGATCGTTGTTGATGATGAGAACAGGCTTTTGGGGATACTTACCGACGGCGATCTCAGGAGGGCGCTGATAAGGCAAAAGGACATACAATCCATGAAAGTTGAAGATGCCATGACGGTTGCCCCAAAAAGCATCGACGAGGAGAGTTCCGCGGCTGAGGCGCTGGGAGTAATGGAACTGTACGGCATCACCCATCTTGTCGTACTGGACAGGGATAACAGGCTCAAGGGCCTTCTGCATCTTCATGACCTTCTGGGCAGAGAGGATTTCAAATTAAATGGCGGCCATACAGCTACCTAAGGGATTAATTGTAGACATGATTTCCCCCATCCTGGCCGACGGGGGCATCGATGGAATCGGACTTGAGCGCCATATCAGGGGATTGATGCCCTATGCCCAGGCCGTTTTTATTGCAGGACCCTCCATGGGAGAGGGCGTCGACCTGAGCCCGGAGCAGAGGGAGGAACTGTTTCACAAGACGCTGCTGATAGTGAACTCGATGCTGCCTGTACTTGTATGGATAAGCATGCCCACCACCGAGGCGACTGAAAGCACCCTGCTGTTGTTGAAAAAAAGGCTGGATACGCTGGGCTATGCCGGGCCTGTCTGCTGGGTTGACACGCCGCTCTATCACCACAGCAACCGAGGTCTTGAAGACCTTTATTTAAGACTTTCATCCATGGCAGGAGGCTCTTTCTTGCTTATAAACGATCCTGAATTTGTCAGGAAGAAGGGGCAGCCCCTTAAAAGATTGAATATCCGCACATCTGTCCTCAAGGACCTGGCATGCATGGAATCCGTCAGGGGGGTCATCTATTCCGGAGCCCTTGACAGGGCCTATAACTACAGGAGGGCCACAAGGATGCGTCCGGATTTCATGATCTTTGACGGTGGCGAGTCCCATTTTCTTGAACACCCCAGCCTGAACGGGGTATTGTCAAGGGGCGCCAACCTGGCCCCTGCGGCATGGAAAACAGTTATATCATCTTCCCTTAACCTGGACGGCAACCTTGACGAATATCCCGACCGTATGAGGCAGATACTGGAAGCCGGCCGGTACCTGAACAGCCTCAGGCATATCTACAGGGGATACGGGCCCGGTTTTTTTAAACACGTCCTCTCGGAAACAGGGATTATTGAACGCATGGCATCACCTGCCGTCCCGGAAAAGGAGGCCGGCGATGTAAAAAGGATTTTAGGATTGATGGAAGATCACCGAAGCCGTTCACCAGTCAGGCCTTGACCCGGTCGGAAGAAACAAACCTGTAAGGATGCTTACATTAAATATAAGGCCCGTTCATATATCGGAACTGCCGGATGGGGATTTGTGTCTTCATGGGATTTATGAAAGTAACGAACTGTTTTTGTCAAATATAAATTATAGAAAAGGAGTATGAAGGTGAGTATTTTTAAGGTTGATCATAAGACATGCAACAGAGACGGGATATGCATTAATTCCTGTCCTTCTGGCCTTATAGAAATGAAAGATGACGGATATCCTTATCCCGTGCCTGAGGCTGAAGAGGTATGCATCAGGTGCGGCCATTGCGTCGCCGTATGCCCTACAGGGAGCCTGAATCACAGGGTGGTGAAACTTGAGAGATGCCTGCCGTTAGATAAAAATCTCAATATTTCCCCTGAACAATGCGAACAGTTTCTCAAAAGCCGCCGTTCGATCAGGGCGTTCAAGAAAAAGACAATACCTCATGACGATCTGGGTAAACTGATCGATACAGCCAGGTTTGCTCCTACGGGACATAATTCACAGAGCGTTGAATGGCTGGTCCTCACCAATCATGACGAAATACATACCCTGGCGGGGTTGACAGTGGACTGGATGAGAACGATTATCAGAGATAATCCTAAACTGGCCGCTGAGCTTTTTTTAGAGCGGACCGTCATGAGATGGGAACAGGGTACTGACGTCATTCTGAGGGACGCGCCTGCTGTAATTATTACTCACGCTGCAAAGGATAACAGGATTGCGCCCATGGACTGTGTTATCGCGCTTACCTATCTGGAACTGGCTGCCGCTTCAACTGGGATGGGCTGCTGCTGGGCAGGTTATTTTCGGAGCGCTGCCGTCAATTACCCCCCGCTGATGAAGGCATTGCGCCTTCCAGACGGGCACCAGTGTTTCGGGGCCATGATGGTCGGATATCCGAAATTTACATATCACAGGATACCTACGCGCAAATCCCCCAAGGTAGCATGGAGGATTTAGGAGATGATCAGGGTGGCGGAGGCAGCATACGTGCGAAAGAGAATACTAAACTTGTTTCTGGGGATATTTTTCTGCTTCAATGTCCTGCCGGCGCAGGGAAACACTGATCCGCCCGCCAGGATTCCTGTCCATGATCTGATGCAGGACCCTCTTATTAACGATGTCAAGATATCGCCGGATGGAAAAACCATCGCTGCCCTTTATAATAATAACGATCGCATAATGGTCCTTGTCAAGGATATTACGGCTGATAATTCAGAACCGCTGATAATTAATGTCCGGAATCACAACGTGAAATGGCTTGAATGGGCCAACAACCAGCGCATTATTACAGGGACAACTGTTGAGGGAGGCATCTGGCACGATTATTATGCCCTGGTGGTGATGGATAAGGACGGTAAAAATATGCGGCATCTTATCAGCGACTACAGCATGGGCAATCTGATTGACCTGCTTCCCGATGACCCTGATCATGTGCTGGTTGAAGAACTTAATCTAAATAACCTGAATTTTCCAGAGGTATTCAAGGTTTATATCGGCAACGAAAGAAAAGAACAGCGCGTCCAGGAAAGCAGATTCAATATCGATCACTGGATAAGCGATGGCAACGGCGATGTCAGGATGGGAATCGGGTATCTGGCGGACAGGATGATCATTGATGCAAAGATGGCAGACGGCAGCTGGAAGACTATAAGCGCGAATCGATATCTTGCAGATTTCCAGTTTTATCCAATGGTTATCGGAAAGAGTGGTATTGCCTATGTTTTGTCCTATCATGAAACTGACAAGGCAGCCCTTTATGAATATCATATTGAGACACAGTCATTCGGAAGGCAGCTGTATAAACACGATATGGTTGATGTCGGGGACATTTATTATTCAAGGCTTAAGGATGCCGTAGAATACGCCGGCTTTGATCTTGATGCGACTGAACTCCATTTTTTTGATGAGCAGCTGGGCATGGATTATCTTGCGGTAACCCAGGCACTGCCCGGCGCCACCAATCTGATCGTCAGTGAAAGCGCTGATGAAAAACGCCTGATAATCTCTTCAGGCGGCAGTGATAAACCGGGGGCCTATTACCTTTTTGACAGGGAAAATAAGAGACTGAAATACCTGGGCAGCCGCTATCCGGGTCTTGAAAAGGTCTCATTATCCAAGACTCAGGGAACGAGATACAAGGCCAGGGACGGCATGACAATATACGGATATGTTTCCTGTCCCGCAAATTACGACGGCACTCCATCCCCGATGGTTGTCCTGGTTCACGGGGGCCCCTATACGAGGGATAAAAACGAGTTTGATACATGGGTGCAGTTTCTTACAAACCGGGGTTATGTCGTATTTCAGCCGAACTTCAGGGGCTCCACCGGCTACGGGGACGCCTACTGGAAAAGCGGCTACCGGCAGTGGGGCCTTTCGATGGAGGATGACATCCTTGACGGAGTAAATATCCTGATTGACGGAAATGTTGCCGACAGGTCAAAGATCTGCATCATGGGAGCGAGCTACGGCGGATATGCGGCACTCATGGGGGTGGCAAAATATCCCGGCGTATTCCGTTGCGCCATATCAATCGCCGGCATAAGCGACCTTAACAAGCTGATGATACAGAAAGGCAATTTTCTGAACCGAATATTAATCGGCGATGACACCGGCGATCGGAAGGCGAGCTCTCCAATAACCTATGCTGAAAATATTGTAAGCCCTGTGCTGTTAGCCCATGGCACAGAGGATAAAACAGTTTACTGCAGCCAGTCCGATGATATGTATGATGCACTTAAAAAGGCAAAAAAAGACGTCACGTTTCTCAAGCTAAAAAAGGAAACGCATAATCTGGAGGATATCAAAAACCGTGTAGCGCTTTTTGAGGCAATCGACAAATTTCTTGACAGGCGCATGGGCCCTTCTTCAGGCGCAGAATAGCGTCCATCCGAACGTGCCGTTATACCAGGGAATTCATGTATTCAGTCAAGGCTTCACGGAGCCAGGGAGGGACATCCATCTTTTCAAAGGTGTCTGCCCTGGTGCACACTGTTACGTTGCTTCCCTCCACTACGACCACATCATCGTTGCCGTGAAGATACCCGCGATATCCCCAGGTAATTGAACTCCTTCCGATCTTCAGTACCTTTACCTCCATGTCAATGCGATCGCCGTATTTCATGCGCCTCTTGAAATCGCATTCCACCCGGACAGTCGGGCAAGCCACATTCCGCTCATGCAGGATAGCCGAGTAATCAATCCCTATAACAGAAGAAAAAAATTCCTCCATTGCCAGGTGGAAGTAGTGCATGAAGCGCGGATAATAGACAATACCTGCGTTGTCTATATCGGAAAAGCATACCTTGATGGGGGCTCGAAATGCCATGGGATTTTTCCTCCATTAACTACTGAATATTATATTGACCGTCGGTCTTTCAGTGGATAATTAGTGTCCATCCATAAATAAGGCTTTAATGGATGGAGCGTTCAGCTGTCAGCGATCAGCCAACCTGTCGAATTATAAGACTTTAGCTGAAAGCTGAATGCTGAGTGCTGACAGCTTGAATCCAAAAATGAGAGTTTTTGGATGGACACTAATTAAAACAACTGCCTGATAGTTGCGACTTCGATTTAAACACTGTCTTTCATTAAAACATCCTGATTAAGCTATGGCAACATAAAAATTATCTTTCCTTTAAGTTACTCTTGTCGCCGGGAACGTGCCTAAATATATAGAATTTAAGATATCACAGCATAATTAATAAAAGATTTTCAGAACAGAAATGGTTTACACAAACTAATTGACAATAATA
>JBFYXR010000507.1:0-8764 GCA_041310455.1 Desulfobacteraceae bacterium
ATAGAAGGGATGATTGCCCATGGTGCAGTATTCTTCACAGGCGTAACAGGTAACGCAATCATGAAGGACAAAGGAATCCTCGCTGTGGGCTATCTTGAGGATTTCAGCTCTGGCGGACTCCCTGTTAAGGTTCATGTACCGGCATCTTGTCAGGCATGCCTGCGTGGGGCATTTAAGACATTTCTGCTCATCAAATTTCAAGGAGTACATCAATCACCTCCATTTTCGTAGGATAAAGATAAAGTCCCTCGCACCGGAAAAAGGCGCACTATTGCAGGGACTCCCAGATTATTTTCGTTATATAAGTTACATTTTTATCAATTGCGCCCTTTTTAGCCGTATAGTTCAGGTTAAAGGCGCAGAATGGGCACGGAGTGACAAGTTCCTTTGTATTTGATTTATCAAGAATGCCTTTGGCGATATCAAAAGATAAGCCCTGGAAGGCGGATCGAATTCCTCCGCCTGAACCGCAGCAAGGCGTATTCTCCCTGTTTTCGGGGAGCTCCTTTATGCTTGCCCCGCACCATTCCAGCATCTCCCTCGGCTCACGGGTAATGCCCTCCGCGCGCCCCAGCCTGCAGCTGTCATGGTATGTGATCTCCCTGTCAATCTTCCTTAGCATATCAGGCCGGTTCCTGAGTTGATCATAGATGGTCTCTACCACATGAAAGACCCGGAAATCCGCTGAGCCCAGAGCCTCGGGATAGAAATACTTGAAACACTTGAAGCATCCGTTGCAGGGGACGATGATATTCTTTATCCCCAGGCCCTTGAACCGTTCCACGTTTTTACCGAAATAATCCCTTGCGTGATCGACCTCGCCTGATTCATATATGTAAGTGCCGCAGCATCCCTCTTGCTCAAGCAGCATGAAATCCACGCCCAGCCTTTTAAGCGACAGATATGAGTATGCGGCGGCGTCCTTTGTCAGGTAACTGGGCAGGCATCCTGCATAGAAAAGCGTTTCCGACTCGTGAGGTTTAAAAGGCTCCGGCATCCAGTCCAGCCTCCTGGCAGGATCTCCGTTAACCGAATTTCCCCTGGCCTCTATCCCTGAGATTATTTTTTTGTGCGGGTCAAGGGGCCCCATGCCCTTTTCCACAGCCCTGTTCCTTGAGGCGCCTATGATCCTGCTGATCTCTATCTCCTCAGGGCAGACAACCTCGCAGGCCATGCATTTCGGGCAGTTGTAGAAGCTTTCCACAATGGATCGGTCAAGGATGTCTTCGGCGAACAGCCTCCTTGCGGATTCCATCCGTCCCCTTGGAGAGGCATTATAATCACCTGTTGCCGCGTAGGTGGGACAGACCCCCATGCACTGGTCGCATTCCGTGCATTTATTAATCTGCTCAATCCAGTTTATCATAATATCTTCCCCTTGCAGGAGCTTGCTGATTCAATGCTCACGCATCAAATACGTATCGGCTCCATACCCTCATCCAGATATTTCTTTGCAAGGTTAATATAGAGCTGTTTTGTCCAATCCCAAAAAACCTTATCTTTTTTTGCTATATTCCTGACAACCCGGGCCGGGTTGCCCGCAGCAACAACCCCATTGGGGATTGACTGGTACATTTTAACGACAGCGCCCTCAGCGATAATGGCATGTTCGCCGATCTTAGACCTGATGCTCAGTATTGCCCCCATGCCTATAACGGCATAATCTCCGACGGATTTGCCGTGAAGCACGGCCCCATGACCAATCGTGACCATCATCCCTATCCTGTTTGTCTCGGCCGGCGGTGAATGAATAATCACTCCCTCTTCAACTGCCGTTCCGTCACCTATCTCAATCCTGTTGTAGTCGCCACGCAGAACAGCCCCATGCCCTATATAGCAATTATCCCCTATAACAATATTGCCTATGACTGTCGCGGTCTCGCTTACATAGCTGTCTTTACCCACCTCAGGCTGTCTTCCGTCAAATCTATACAGCATCAAGATCCCCTTTAAAACATGTTGAATAAGACCGGTTTGTAATTATTTTTCACCTTTTTCATCAGATATAATCTCTTCTAATATTTCAACCGAGGACCTGATGATGACGGGGCAGATGTTATCAAAGAGGCCTTTTGTTATTGCTGTTTCCAGCCCCTCGGGGGTCGCTATATCCGCGCCCAGCAGATCCCTGCAAAGAATAGAGCCCTGGTGGGACCGAAACCGGCTCATATACTCAACCGCCTTTCTGTTGATCCTGGCTTTTTCCTCGTCATCGTGCTGACCGGCGCTGCCGTATTTTAGGCCCATAACCATGAAGGCCCCTGTAACAGCCCCGCATACACCTCCCAGACCACCCATACCCCCGCCAAAGGCGCTTGAGATCCTAAGAGCGGTATCTCTGTCAAGATCGAACTGCCCTATAAAGGCCGAAAGCACTGCCTGGGAACAGGATAGGCCGCTTTTTAAACAATCCTGTGCGTATTCTGTTTTATTCATTAGATCTCCTTTTCGTAAGGCCACATGACCACGCCGCCGTCCAGCACCTTTACGTCCGTGAAACCTGCGGCTTTCAATATAAGGGCCGCCTCATATCCCCTCAGGGAAATCTTGCAGAAGGTAATGATCTCCTTGTCTTTTGGGACTTCGCCGATGCGCCTGCGCAGGACGCCCAGGGGGATTAATTTTGCACCCGGCAGACGCACCTCGGAATGCTCCTTCGGGGAACGGACATCGAGAAAAACGAAATCTTCATGGTTCTGGATCTTGCGGTGTACGGCTTCGGAGGAGATCCCGACCATGAAACCGTCTCGCTTGTTGCGCGCCACATTAGCCGCCGTAATCAGATTGTCCATGGCAGGGGCATAGGGGGGCGCATAGGACAGGTCCAGGTTAGCCACATCATCCAGGGTCATACCGGCGGAGATTGCCGTAGCTGCAACATCGATCCTTTTCGCGCCGTCTCCCGGCCCTACAGCCTGCACCCCCAGAAGCCTGCCTGTCTTTGCATCCGCAACTATTTTCATCAACAGGGATTTTGCCTGTGACATATAGTGCGCCTTGTCCGGGCCAGGCGCCATGGCTGTGATAACTTCATAGCCCTGTGTTTGAGCGGCTTTTTCTGTAAGACCGGTGCGGGCCACGCAAAAATCAAACACCTTGCAGATGGAACTTCCCAGAACGCCAGGGAATATGTCGTTGCCGCCGCTTATATTTACCGCGGCAACGCGCCCCTGCTTATTAGCGGTTGATCCCAAGGGGACATAGCATGGAAGCCCGGTCAATCGATCCATGCACTCAACGCAGTCACCGGCAGCGTAAATATCGGTGTCAGAAGTCCGCATGTGTTTATCCACCTTGATTGCCCCTGTCTTTTTCCCGATGGCAAGTCCGGCCTGCTGAGCAAGGGAGACGTTAGGACGCACGCCGATTGCAAGTATCACCATATCTGCAGGGATGTCCCCCTTGTCCGTACGGACATGAGTCACCCTGTCTTCCATCCCTCCCCGGCTTTCCAGGGCCAGTGCCCTGGTGCCGGCCATCACTTTCACGGCTTTCGACTCCATATGCTGTTCCACCAATCGGGCGATTTCCCAGTCCAGCATCCCAAGGATCTGAGGAAGCATCTCCACCACAGTCACCCGGCAGCCATGAGAGGCCAATGCCTCGGTGGTCTCCACGCCGATAAGACCGCCGCCGATGATGACGACGTCCTTGGCCTGATGCTCCGCCAGAGTTTTTTTGATGCCTTCGGCATCATGAACGCCATGAAGGGTGAACACGTTCTCCTTGTTCACACCCGTGATAGGTGGAATTACAGGTGAGGACCCGGTGGCAAGTACCAGAACGTCATAATCAAGCCAGGATTCCTCGCCCCCGGTAAGTGATTTTACATGGATTCTCTTGTTCGCTCGCTCGATCTCCAGGACTTCCGTGTTGTTCAGGACCTTCAGGTTTTTGACATGCTGAAAAAAGGCGGCATCCCGCACCACACCTGCCGGGGTCTCCATCAGATGCCTCTGTTCCTTGACCTCACCGGAAATATAATAAGGCAGGCCGCATCCTGCATATGACAGGAGCACGCCCTTCTCGATGATAGTAATGTCCGCATCAGGCTTCATGCGGATAATCTTGGAAGCGGCCTTTGGACCTGCTGCCACGCCTCCGATGATAATGACTTTCATGATATTTCCTTTCAGCTATTTCTATTGTGGTTTCTATTCTGTGATTAGCAAATAAAACGGTGTGATATTTGCCAACGCAAAAAACACACCGAGAGTCGGGACTTCTATTTTTTATATAACATATGCAAACCTTACTTCACTTTTTGATTCAGATAATCCTCGCATGCGGCTTTAAGGGTATTGGTGGCCAGCAGGGCGCAATGTTCGCTTTCCTTCGGCAAACCTCCGAGGGCCTCCAGCACATCCTTCTGCTGAATATTAAGCGCTTCCTTTACGCTCTTTCCCTTGGCCATACAGGTCGTCATACTCCCCGCAGCGTGTGATGTGCCGCACCCAGTTGAAGTGAAGCCGATATGTTCTATTTTATCGTCAACAGAAGAGATCCAGAATTCCATCGTATCTCCGCAGGGGCCGGTAATTCGCGCATGGCCGTTAAAATTATTTAGAGGTCCATTATTGCGCGGGTTTTGAGCGTGATCAGGCACTCTTGTGATAATTTTTAAAAAATCAACCGATTCCATATATGGTTAATCCTCCTTAAATCTTAATATTTGTTTAAATAATTAAAGCATGAAGATATCAATTATATTAAAGACTCTCAATTACTTTTTTTAGTTTTGCCCGCATCTGAACGGCAATATCCCTTAACCAAGGGTTCTCAATAGCCTGCATGGATGCAATAGGGTCTATGGCTGATACCTCATTTTTATCCGGTTCGATCTCCTGTATAATCACATTGCAGGGCAGCATTGTTCCTATCCTGCTCTCCACCTGGAGGGCCTTGTATGCGAAAGAGGGGTTGCATGCGCCCAGTATCCTGTATCTCCTGAAATCTACGTCAAGCTTCCTCTTTAATGTCGCCTGTAAATCGATATCAGAAAGAATACCAAAGCCCTCTTTCTTTAATTCCTCAGTGACTCTGTCTACTGCCTCATCAAATGACATGTCCAGTATTTTATTGAAGCTGTATTCCATAATATTTCTCCTTTAAAATTACTGATATTTTAGAGATAAAAATCATTAATTACCGGTTTTAAAAAGTTACCAGGTTTAGGGCGCTTGAACATCAAGAAGAGAATCAGCGCCCACAGTCTCCTGAGCGAGACGGGGCTTTTTATCACCATAAACAGGCCCCAATGCCCTGATTGTTTCCGTGAATTTTCTGCAGGTCTCGGCAAACTGGGGGCCCATTGACGCGGCATTATAAAATATTTCGACCCTCCCGGGTTCTATGCCTGCCTCTTCAATAAGCTTTTTCGTGTAGGCAATGCGTTTTGCCGCCTTGATATTCCCAGAGATATAATGACAGTCACCTATCAGACATCCGGAAAGGAATACGCCGTCTGCCCCTTTCTCGATGGCATTAAGAACGTGTATTATGTCCACCCTCCCGGTGCAGGGCACCATAATGATCTTGACATTGGCGGGGTACTGTATCCTCATGGAGCCGGCCAGATCGGCGGCGGCGTATGAGCACCAGCGGCAGCAGACTGAGATTATTGTAGGTTCAAAGACGGTTTCCATATAAATCCTTCCTTCCTGATATTGCTTGTGGTCCCGAATCCAGAAGTTTCAACAGCCCTTTCAGCTACAGCTGTCTTTCATTTATTACCTGTCTGGTCCTATAATTCTTCAATGCCTCCTGAAGTGTATTGGCGGCAAGAAAGCAGCAGTGCTGATCCTCCTTCGGGAATTTGCCAAGGACCTGGAGTATCCTTTCGCCTGTAACTTCAATCAATTCGTCCGGGGTTTTGCCCATGGCCAGTTCAGCAGCGAACGAGCCGCACACAGCACTACCCCCGCACCCGTCGGTCATAAAAGATGCCTCTCTGACACGGTCATTTTCAAACCTTAAAAAGATCTCCATAGTATCCCCACAGGGTCCGGTAACCATGGCGTATCCGTCCGGATTTTCCATATGACCGGCATATAAGGGATTTAGCCATCTATCAAAGGCTACTTCGCCGTAGTCATCCCTGGTCTCCTTAAAGATTTGTGCTTGCATCTTCTCTGCAAAATCATCAAGCTCGTCGTCGCTCATTTCTTTTCCATCTCCTTCAGTCTGGCCTCTATAGCATCAAGCTGGCCCCGAAGGCTGTTGGCTGTCTTCTTCAGGCTTTCGAGGCCCTCTATATCGGAGGAAGCCGTGTCCTGACCTTGAGGGGGCGGAGCGAATCCCCTGTCTCCAAGACCCCTTGAAAACCCCTGTCCTCTGCCCATGCCTCTCCCTCCTCCGCCGCCCATGCCGTAATGGCTTTGGACATTAGGCACAGAAGAATGGGGCAGGGCTCCTGATTTATATTGCTCTACAGCGCTGCGCACGTTCCCGGACACCCCTGTAATGACATTAATGCCTGCTGCCCCGAAGACCCTGAATGCGTTAGGGCCGCAATTTCCCGTCAACACCGAGGATACCCCCTTTTCCGCCATCAGCTGAGCTGATTGCGTTCCTGCGCCTCCGCCGAGGGAGATATTAGGATTCCGGATCGGTTCAACCTCCATTGTGTCTGTCTCGATAATCAGGAAATAGGGACACCGTCCGAATCGCGCCTCAACATTATCGTCAAGCGTAGTGCCTGTGGATGTAACTGCTCTCTTCATTGTCTTGCCTCCTTGTCTGTTAATATGCTCTCTGAACTTTCAATTTTATCGGGGGGGGTGGAACAGTTGTCCATAGTTAATGCAATGTAATATAAATCCCCTTTTTCCCGTTTTTCATATATCAAGCCGCTCCGGATCAGGCTTCCGAGATATTTTGAGACCTCATTGAGATGCATGCCGAAGGCTGAGGCTATCTGATTTGGAGTGCAGGGCCTGCGTTTAAGCATTGCCAGGATCGTTTCCCTGTTCGCCTTCAATTTGATGTCCTCTTCATCAACAAAATCCGTTATTACCTCCGCTGTCGGGCGAAAAAGATTGCAAAGAGAAGCAATGTTTTCCTTTGGAACGGGATCGACAAAATCTTCTGCCGGCGGACGTACAGCAGTATTGAGCTGGATGCGATCCGGGAGGATCTCCTCGGACAGCTTTGCTATCCTCATTACATCAGATGGGGTAGAGTTCATGCCCCATACAAGAAAGACCTCTATCCAAAGTTCCCCGAAGAACTGGTCCCGGAATCTCTTTAACCCGTCAACAAGCTGTTTGAACTCTAGTGAGGGGTGAGGCCGATTTACCCAGCCATAGGACCTTTCGTCCCAGGCACTGAGGGAAACCTTGACAATATGAGCGCGGGAGGCCCCGCTCCGAACCTCCGGGATATTAAGAAGGGAGCCATTGGTCAACAGGACCGTTTTAATATGGCTGTTTTCTCTCACATACTGAATCACGTCATGAAAGCGGGAATTCAGCGTCGGTTCACCGGAACCGCTGAGGGTTATATGATCGGCAGTTCCGTCGGTCTTTAACCATTTGCCAAGTTCTTTATTAACCTCATTAACAGGCACGAATTCATCACGCGCGACAGTTAAGTCCGTTGTTCTCCCCAGCTGACAGAATACGCAATCCTGAGTGCATGTCTTATAGGGGGTCAGGTCCACTCCAAGGGACCGTCCGAAACGGCGTGACGGCACCGGCCCGAAGAGATATTTATATTGACCAGTCAAGGTATTTATTTCCTCTTCTTTTTTTATCATGCTTTATATTCCATGCCCCCCCTCAATAAGTTACAGAAGGGAAAAGCCTTCTATCAGTGTGAGGCAGGAACATCGCGGCGACGTATTCATCCATGAAGGGCTGATAATTGGATAATTCGACATTAGTCATCATCCTTGCGATCTCCACCGACCTCCCGGCAGCTTGCGCTGAAAGGAGATACATGCGCGCGCCCATTAAAGAGCTGTTGCCTACAAACTGTATACTTTCAGGCTCAATATCGGGCAGCAGTCCTATCCCGATTGCCTTTCGGATATCAAGATTAACCCCGAACCCGCCTGCAACATAAAAAGCATTTATATCCCTAAAGGTCAATCCCACATAGTCCACAAGAGATTTGATGGCTGCGAATACCGCCCCCTTTGACCGGATTAAATGATTAATGTCGGACTGGGTAACAACAAGCTCATGACCGTTTTCCGTTTCGTCAGGGTAGGCCAGGATGAACTGGGACTCACCGTCCTTCTCGACAATCCTTCCGTTATCCGTCTCTAATCTTAAAGTGCCATCTCCATCTATAATATGGTTGCGGGAAAATTCATAAAGACAGTCTATAAGACCGCTGCCGCAAAGGCCTCTGGGTTTTGCATTGCCTATTGTCTTATAACGCACGTTGTCATCCTCAATGATTACCTCTTCTATGGCCCCGCGGGTGGCCCTCATGCCGTATTTTATTCCTCCCCCTTCAAAGGCAGGCCCTGCGGATGCCGAACAGCAGACCAGCCATTGATTATTTCCTAACGCAATTTCGCCGTTTGTTCCAACATCAATGAGAGCTCTTGTTTCAGGTCTGTCCGCAATGCCGCATGCAAGGATTCCTGCGACAATATCCCCGCCCACATAGCTGGATACGGATGGTAAAACTTCCATTGCTCCATCAGGGTTAATTTTGATGTCCATCTCTTTTGAAGAGACCTGAGGATAGACGCTTGCCGTTGGGACATAGGGTTGCAGCCTTATGGCGCAGGGCATGAGATTAAAAAGCAGGT